>CAZHZH010000066.1:0-15004 GCA_964537205.1 uncultured Bacteroidaceae bacterium | reverse complement strand
ATTATTATATCATGGCATAATTGCTTGTGTGAGGACTTTAGATAAATAAGCCGACATGTCAGGATCGGTGCGATGTTCTCTCCTACTTTGCCAAGGAAAACAGGAGCGATTCTCCACATAAGCACTGCTCATCTGATGCTTCACAATAGCCCATTCATTATCTGGGAAGCAAATAGCCAGTTTCATGGTGGCAACGAAGTGACATCAGGAGGCTCCATCTCTTGTACAGGAATAAGATGGAGGTGTTATAAGCTTGCATTTCCTTTTATATTATGTTTCAAGCTATCAAGTAACGATTTATTTATTAACTTTGCATTTTGAAAAGAAACATGGTTTATGACAAAGGAAGAAAGAATACATATATTGGAACTTATAAAGAGTGAGGTCGTACCTGCCGTTGGCTGCACGGAACCGATAGCAGTAGCTTTATGTGTATGCAAAGCCAAAGAGGCTTTGGGTTATGTACCTGAAAAAATTGAAGTAAAATTGAGTGCCAATATTCTTAAGAACGCTATGGGTGTCGGCATCCCAAACACAGGAATGATAGGCTTGCCAATAGCAATTGCCCTTGGTGCGTTATGCGGAAAGTCGGAATACCAATTAGAAGTTCTGAAAGATGTCAATTCTGAGTTTGTAAGACTTGGGAAAAAATACATTTCAGAAAACCGCATTGACATCAAGCTAAAGGACAACATCGATGAGAAGTTGTATATCGAAGTAACCGCCACAGGAGCCAACGGAGAAACAGCCCATGCAATTATCAGCAATGACCATACAAACTTCATACAGATAGACCGATGCGGTGAAACTATCTTCAGTAAACCTATAAAACAAACAGGAGAAAACAGCTCATGTGATGACAACTGGCTGTCGCTACATAAAGTATATGAGTTCGCAACTACTGCACCATTGGAGGAGATAGAGTTCATCAACGAAGCCCGCACACTGAATGAAGCGGCGGCTGAAGAATCTCTGCACGGGAACTACGGACACATGTTAGGAAAAACACTGACCCGTCCATTAGGCAAAGGCATCATGGGCGATACCATCTTCTCACACATAATTTCCGCTACTGCATGTGCTTGCGATGCGCGCATGGCGGGCGCGATGATTCCAGTTATGAGTAATTCAGGCAGCGGCAACCAAGGGATATGCGCCACATTGCCCGTAGTGAAATTCGCTGAGGAGAATCACAATACAGAAGAAGAGCTAACCCGGGCGCTCATTATGAGTCATCTTACAGCCATCTACATAAAACAAAGTCTTGGGAAACTGTCCGCACTCTGCGGATGCGTAGTGGCATCAACAGGCAGCAGCGTTGGAATAACATACCTGATGGGCGGCTCATTCAAGCAGATATCAGCTGCAGTGAAAAACATGATAGCGAACCTAAGCGGAATGATTTGTGACGGTGCTAAGCCAAGTTGTACATTGAAACTGACCAGCGGCGTTTCTACTGCCGTGCTATCCGCCATGCTTGCTATAAGCGGTGAATGCGTAGAGTGCACAGAAGGCATTATCGATGAAGACGTGGATAAAAGCATACACAATCTAACTAAGATAGGTAAAGACGCCATGAACGAGACCGACCGTTGCGTACTCGACATCATGACTAACAAATGAAAATGGTTTAACTTCCACTCCCTAAACATCCACAATGAAAATTCTGCTATTAGGTGAATACAGCAATGTACATTGGACTTTGGCCGAAGGACTGCGTTCCTTGGGACATGAAGTGTGCGTGATCAGTGATGGTGATTGCTGGAAAAACTATAATCGTGACATAAACATGACCCGCAGGTCGTCTGGCAAAATTGACGGTATAACTTATTACATGAAAATACTAAGATTACTGCCACGATTAAAGGGGTTTGACATTGTACAACTCATCAACCCCATTTTTTTTGAGTTGAGAGCAAAGCGCATAGCTCCATTATACAAATACCTAAGGCGTAACAATCGGCGAATTGTTTTAGGAGCCTACGGCATGGACTATTACTATGTAAGCACTTGCCTCGATTGCAAAACGTTCCGCTACTCCGATTTCAACTTTGGAAACAAACAACGCACGGACGAACCGTTCAACCAACATTTCATGAAGGAATGGCTGGGTGAGAAAAAGGAGCTAAATGTCTTTATTGCAAATGACTGTGATGCAATTGTAACTGGATTATGTGAATACTACATGTGTTACAGACCTGTTTATCCCGACAAGACATCATTCATTCCATTTCCCATAAAGATTATTGAGACAGAAAAAAGAGAAGACAAGCACCTCGGTCCTGTTAAAATATTCATCGGCATTCAGAAGTCTCGATCCGCTTACAAAGGTACTGACATCATGCTAAAATCGCTGGAAAGAATCAAGGCAAAATATCCAGAGCGTATAGAAATAATCAAAGTGGAATCTGTTCCGTTCGCACAATACAAGCAGTTAATGAAATCAAGCGACGCTATTGTAGACCAACTATATAGTTACACCCCGGCCATGAACGCCTTGCAAGCAATGTCAGAAGGGCTCATTGCGATTGGAGGGGCAGAACCGGAAAACTACGAGATATTGGGAGAAGACACTCTCCGTCCGATCATAAACGTACTGCCTTATGGAGATGATTGCTTTCAGAAAATAGAACAATTGGTACTACATCCTGAACGAATCCCTCAAATGAAGCGTGACAGCATCGCATACGTAGCAAAACATCACGACCACCTCAAGGTCGCTAAAAAATATTCTGATTTATACAATCAACTACTTGCTTGACATCATCATCACTCATAGCCTGGCTGATTGGCAAGCTCAACTCTGTGTCTGACCACATTTCCGCTATGGGGAAACGTTGTGACGCATATTCCGTGTATGCTTTCTGCTTATGTATCGGTATTGGATAGTGAATAAGCGTCTCAATACCATGGTCGCAAAGCAAAGTTTGAAGATAATTGCGATTCTTGCATTTTATGGCGTACACATGATATACATGACTATAATCGGTGATGTCGGGCAGGAGTTCAACAGCAGGATGACAAATATGAGTGGAATAATAATGAGCTATTTCTATACGTCGGCTATTTCCTTTGTCTAAATGTCGCAACTTAACTCTTAGTACGGCAGCCTGCAACTCATCGAGCCGGCTGTTGAAACCTTTATACACATTCACATATTTTTTTTCTTGTCCGTAATTGGCGATCGACCGCACCATACATGCAAGTTCATGACTATTGGTAGCCACAGCTCCCCCGTCACCCAAACAGCCAAGATTCTTGACCGGGTAAAAGCTGAACGCTGCTGCGTCAGAATTATTTCCAGCCCTACTGCCAAACAAAGTGGAGAGTTCTTTGCCTGAGTTAGAATAATATAATGCGCCGTGCGCCTGGCACGCATCCTCAAGCACTTTCAATCCATATTTATGTGCAATTCGGTTAACGACATCCATCTGACACATAATTCCGTAGAGATGCACAGGTATGATTGCGCGTGTGCGCGCAGTTATTAGTGCTTCTATTTTTGTCTCGTCAATCGTCGGCAAGTCAGTATGCGGTTCACACAGGACTGGTGTTAATCCGACTCTCGAAACAGCGAGTGCGGTGGCTATGAATGTGTTGTCGGGCAATATGACTTCATCTCCGTCGTTCCAACCATACATTTGCTTCCATGCCTGCAACACCACAGCAAGAGCATCGAGTCCGTTTCCGACACCAATACAATACTTTGTGCCGACATACTCCGCAAACTCATGTTCGAAACTTTCAACCTCGTGTCCTTTAACATACCATCCTGAATGAACGACATTGCGAACCGCTTCGTCCAATTCTTGACCATAAGAGTCGTTTACGCTTTTCAAGTCATTAAAATGAATCATGTCTTTTCAATCTTTGTTTGCCAATCACTCGCTTATAAGATAATTTCCATCAGGAGTCTCGCCTTCCGCCGATATGAATATTTGCTTAGCCGAAGAATTGTTGTAGAATTCTACCTTTGCATTGCCGTTGGCATCCGTCTTCACATTAGCGTCCCAATAAAGCGTACGCCTGAAATCTTCCGTTGGTGGAAGAACGCTGTAGTCTTCCATCTCAAATTTGGAGGGTTTATTATAGCCGTAAAAATGAGACTTTCTAAGTCCTTTCTCCTTAAAATAGAAAAGCGGATGTGTATAAACGAACGCGATGACAGGATTCAACGAGTAAATGTCGGTTGATTCTATGTAATGATATAACACGTTCACATTATCAGTGAAATAAATCGACTTTACTTCATCAAGATAGTCTGGACGTTCAATGACCCCTGCCCGATTATTCGTTCGTTTGAAATTGAACTTGGTACGAGTGAAGTTGGTTATGGTGCAGAACATATTATTTACAATCCATACAATTGGGCGCCTGTCGTAAGTCAGTCCGTCACGATAGCAGATGATTGGTTTCTCACCTGATGTACTGTATAGTTCATCCCTCTGCATCTCACTCTCCACCCGGTTGACGGTACCTTCTTCCTCACCTTCCGTTAAAACGCCACCTTCGGTTGGTTTTACATATACCATGTCATCAACTGGAGGATCAGACTTACCATCAATAAGACTGTTCTTGCTCTTTAGCCAATCATCAAATGTAGGAATATCCTTTCCATCATCGGCAATCTGGTCTGCATAGGTGTCACAATCGTAGTAAACCAATGCCGTTTTCTGCGCTTGATCCTCATCGAACCATGTCACATGCTCGTCGCCCAATATTCTGCGTGTACGTATCTTTACCGTTGGCAGCACATGTGTCTTCTTCGTTATGCTGACATACTCTTCCTCCTCCGACTCTTTATCATTGTCTTTGAAAAAGTTGCTTTCGCCTACAGGAATGGTTTGCAATTCATAGGGCGACAACATGCGCATTGCCGGTGAGAAATTACGATCAATGGTAATAATATAGTCCTCCGCCTTTCCGTCTTTTTTTGACTTGATTTGCAACGACCAGTCATCGTAGCATTCAGGCAACTGAAACGAATAACGTCCTATGCTGTCGGTGGATGTCTTTCCGGACATTGACTCTCCTTTCCTGTTATACAGATAGGCTGTAAGATCAACATGATCAAGATCGTGCTTCTTACTGGCAGTTGATATTTTTCCAAATAGATATAGCCCGTCTTCTACAGGTTCACTTTTGTCAAGTCGCTTAAGGCCCGCCATCAAGTTCCAGTCGTAACGTCTCCATCCTTGTGTCATCATCAGCAAATCAGCGGCGCGGCGATGTTCTTCATCATCCGCCTCAAAATAATAATCCGGTGAATCAATATATCCACCCAAATCGCTCGTCAGCAACATCCAGGTCTTCATGTTGCCTTCGGAGCCATTCACCGTTGTGGCGGCATCCATAGCGGAGAATGATATAGACGAATTTGGCACTGACTTGATGTTGAGCGATATAGTTCCACATGGGGTAATGCTCTTCTGTTCGGTTGTAACATAGATACTGTCAGATTCATTTGCATACGGATATATGAAAAACAGCCTTTCCGATACAATATGCCCATTCGAGTCGAAGATGGTGAGCTGGTTTACTCCTTGTGGTAAAGAATAACGGCTGAACTGCTTCTCAATTTTTGGTATGGCGGTCATGGTGTCACAACCCACTATATTGCCATTGTGGATAATGGCATATCCGAGCATTCTGCCTTGAATTGATGGTGAGCTATTGACAGTCAAGTTTATCACGTCTTCGTCTAACGTGTTCAATTGCATAGCACACCCATCTGCCTTAGCCGCTGGTAACTCATATTCGTGCGATTTGCCATTGATCGCGATCTGCAAGTATTTTTTCTCGCCATTTGCTTCAAGTTCAAACATCCCCCTACCCGACTCATCGGTTTCCACATCGCAAATTTTGTTTTTGTCAGCATCTAATAATGTTCCTCTGACTTTTCTACGGTATCCGCTCTCATCGGTCACGACAAAAGCGACACGTCCTTTCAAACCTTGTACCAAATCGCCTCCTTCCGGATAGAACTTCACACTGCTACGATTCAGGTCACTTGTTGATTCCACCGTCTTTCCGTTCTCGTCTACACGTGTGTTTGGCAGACGGTTTCGAAAGCCTGATTTGTCTATTACAGGTTTTGAATAATCACCGTCATCTTTCGGAGCGTTGAATATCGGGAACACGCGCGAAAACACAGCATCCGTGCCCCAATTTGTCATATAGCGTGTAAAGGCTCTTACTTCATAGAATCCGCTGAGGCCTATTATGCTGTCAAGCCGGATATCACCCTCAGCCTCTCCGTTTTCCACTTTAAGGGTGCGGCGTTCGCATACATCACCAGAAGGATTTACCAACTCAACATACAAGACCTTGCTGATATTTGACTTCTGCCCATTGTCCATGCGGTTAAGGTATGCCTTGAACCTTATTGTCTCGCCACGGAAATAACCCGTGTTGTCAAAATGAAGGTATACTTTCTCTTGTGGCGCCGCCTGGTTGAACAGCATTGCATGGCGTATATACGTCAGGATGCTATTCACATTATTGTCTTGAGCCACTTCCTGGGCGTTCGCAGGGCATATGCACATCATTAAAAGTAATAAGACAAACAACATGTACGTAAGATTTTGACATGTCGTTTGCTTTCTATTCTTCTCCGGTAACATATTTACACTGATTTTTCTCTATGTATTGTTTGTATCATAAATCCGCAAACGGGCAAGTGTTGCGGTTGCGTTAGTTTTCAAAAAAAGAGCCCTCCCATAGGATGACTCTTATTTTTGGATAATTGGAATCGCTTGGATTACTTCTTTGCGGCAGCGACAGAAGCCTTGCGGTATTCCTTACCAAGTTTCTCAAGTACGAGAGTCGCCTTACGTACACGAGCGGCGGCAGCTTTATTTGTCTTACTTCTCTCAAGGTCTTCAGTAAGATCCTTAACAGCTGCATTGATCTTTTCGATTAATTCTTCCATTTTTGAACAATTGTTTAAAGTTAATATTATAATGCTTGCGCTAAGCATGGGCAAAGGTAACAAATGTCTTTAAATTGACAAAACCATTGCAATATTTTTTTTAAAAATATATCTCCAAATGACAATAATATACGTTATTTTATTGTTTAATGGTCAGACAAACTACACTCTCCGCTTAAAGTCATCATAAGAAAATCGTTTCCATTCCTTTAAGGAGGATCCCCTGCGTATATATATATCGGGCAACGGCATTCCGTTGAAAGTGTTGGTCTTTACCATCGAATAGATTGCCATATCTCCAAAGACAATCTCCTCTTCCTCATGCAGCTCATGGTCTGATTGGTACAATCCTATTACATCACCCGACAGGCATGTGGAACCGCCAAACCGGTAGACATACTGACTTGTAATGTTATTACCATCGTGCACAGTGATTCCCCTGTTCATGACAGGAGGGGTATAAGGCATCTCTATCACATCAGGCATGTGGCACGCAGCCGAAGTTGACAATATGACATTGCTTATTTCGTCATCACCTTTAGGTTGTACGTCGAGTATGTTGCAGTGCAGCTCACCTGCATTCAATGCGACGGCTTCCCCTGGTTCCAAATAAACTTGTAATCCATAGTGCGTCCGCATTCTCATGATACATTCTTCCAAACGCTGTATATCATAATCAGACCTCGTTATATGGTGGCCGCCGCCAAAGTTAATCCACCTCATGTCCGGCAGATACTTGCCAAATTTCTGTTCGACCATGTTGAGCGTAGTTTCCAAATCGTCTGAGTTCTGCTCGCATAGTGTATGGAAATGCAACCCATCAAGCAATAGGCGTTCGTCCTCGTCGAACTTTTCGAAATCCGCCAACCTGACACCCAGCCTGCTTCCTGGCGCACATGGATCGTAGATCGGATGTCCTTTCTGTGTTGAACATTCTGGATTAATCCGCAATCCCACTTGCAACCCGTGTTTTTTCACTTTGGGCCCATATAATGCCAGCTGCTTTCTTGAGTTGAACACAATATGGTCGCAGAGTCCGATGAGTTGGTCTATGTCTTCTTCCTTGTATGCTGGAGAAAACACATGGTTCTCGGCACCCGGCATTTCTTCGTGGCAGAGTCTTGCCTCAAACAGCCCCGACGACGTTGCCCCGCTAAGATATTTGGCAATCAACGGATACAACGCATAGCAACTGAAGCACTTTTGCGCCATCAGGATTCTGCATCCTGTCTTGTCCATTATCCCTTTAAGAATACGCAGATTGCTCTCGACAAGGTCGGCGTCGATAACGAAGTATGGATTCCCGGCGTTCATCAATCCACGAGTGCAGGATGTTCGTTCACCTTCCATGGCAATCCCCATTTGTTGAGCGCGTCCATGAACGGATCAGGGTCAAACTCATCTACGGTAAACACTCCAGGCCGTTTCCAAATGCCGGACATTACCAACGATGTTCCGATCATTGCCGGAACACCCGTCGTGTAGGATATTGCCTGCGAGCCCACTTCTTTATAACACTCCTGATGGTCGCACACATTATATATATAAAGAGACCTCTCCTTGCCGTCTTTAACCCCTGTAAATATGCAGCCAATATTGGTTTTTCCTACGGTACGCTGACCAAGTGAAGCCGGATCGGGCAGTAATGCGCGAAGGAACTGAATAGGGACAATCTGATGTCCTTCGAATTCTACAGGCTCTGTTCCAAGCATGCCGACATCTTCCAAGCAACGCATGTGCGTCAGGTAGCTGTCGCCAAACGTCATAAAGAACCGTATTCGTTTTACTCCTGGAATATTTTTTGCAAGCGACTCTATCTCTTCATGATGCAAAAGATACATGTCCTTGACACCAACTTCATCGAAATTGTACGTACGATGAATCTCCATTGGCTTTGTCTCCACCCAATGTCCGTTTTCCCAATAAGACCCGTTGGCGCTCACTTCCCGCAGGTTTATCTCTGGGTTGAAGTTGGTGGCAAACGGATAGCCGTGATCTCCACCATTGCAATCCAGAATATCAATCGTGTGAATTTCGTCAAAGTAGTGCTTTTGCGCGTAAGCAGTAAAGACGCTCGTAACCCCCGGATCAAACCCAGAGCCCAGCAACGCGGTAATGCCTGCGTCTTCATAACGCTTTTGGTACGCCCACTGCCATGAATAATCAAAATAAGCGGTGAATCCTTTTTCCTTACAACGTTTCTCGTATGTCGTCCGCCACTCAGGGTCGTTTGTATCTTCACACTCATAATTCGCAGTGTCGACATAATCCACCTTGGATATCAAGCATGCATCCATGATGGTAAGGTCCTGGTACGGAAGAGCAAGGTTCAACACGACGTCCGGCCTGACCTTGTTGATAAGGCTTACTAATTCGTCTACGTTGCCGGCATCGACCCGTGCCGTCGTTATCTTGGCTTTTGTCTTGCCTTCAAGCTTTGCCTTCAATGCGTCACATTTACTAACGGTACGGCTCGCAATGCATATTTCGTTGAACACGTCTGCATTTTGCGCGCACTTTTGAATTGCCACTCCTGCAACTCCTCCACATCCGATTACAAGTACTTTTCCCATTTCTCGAATACTAATTTTATTCTTCTGTCATTATATGTTCAAACTAAGTAACATTTCCCTTACGGCTTTGCACGCCACAGCTGTAGACACCCCGCTTGGGTCGAGCGCAGGAGCCAATTCAGTCATGTCAAGCCCCACAATGTTCAATCGTGAGCCGGCTAAATACATCGCAGACCTCAACTGCTCGAAACTAACTCCTCCGGCTTCCGGGGTGCCGGTTCCAGGAAACACCGAAGGGTCAAGTACATCCAAGTCAATTGTCAAGTAAACAGGTAGTTCCGCCCGCGATATATAGCCAACGAGCGCGCTGAGGCCATCAAAACCGAACTTGTGCATGTCCGTATGCCCCGATCTCGCCCAAGCGAATTCCTCAGCGTCGCCCGAACGTATGCCAAACTGGTGGATTCTGCCATCACCTATGATCTCGTGACAACGGCGAAGCACACATGCGTGCGACAAGTCGACACCAAGGTAGTCACACCGCAAATCCGCATGCGCGTCGAAATGTATGATGTGAACATCCGGATATTTCTTATACACCTCACGGAATGCCCCAAGTGTGACAAGGTGTTCTCCACCTATCATATACGGGATCTTGCCGTCATGCAATATTACCGATGTGCGTTCTGATATTGCGTCAAGCGCCATCTGGGTCGAACCCATTGGCAACTCTATGTCACCCGAGTCAAACACGCTTATGTCTTCGAGTGATTTGTCAAGATACGGAGAGTATGTCTCCAATCCGTAGGATTCATGACGTATTGCGGCACTGCCGAAACGCGCTCCCGGCCGATAGCTGGTGGTGGAATCGAACGGTGCGCCGAACAGCACAACGTTCGCATCGGTGTATTCAGCATCACAACCGATGAAGGTTTCTACATTCTTTTGCATGGATTCATATTTTGCCTTCTGTGTGTTCCATCTTTGCAAGCATGCGTTCCACGTAAGCAGGCAAGGCGAAACACCCTTTGTGCAGATTTGTCGTATAGTAATTTGTATCAATACCTCTGGAATTCCATCTGTTCGCATCCAAGTCGTCTACAGGGTGATACTTCTTCGATGCATATCCGAAGAGCCAATATCCGGACGGATATGTCGGTATATGCGCTTGGTATACCCTGCTTATGGGGAAGCATTCTACAATGCGCTTATGCGCTTTCATTGTCTCCATTCTGTCTTCGGCGTAAAACGGAGACTGATGTTGGTTGACCATAATGCCGTCTGGTTTCAACGCCTTGTAACATGAGCCGTAGAACTCGCGCGAAAGCAGGCTCTCGCCCGGACCGTAAAAACCCGCAGAGTCGACTATTATGACATCATACTCCCCTATTATGTGACGAACGTATCTAAGCGCGTTCTGCGTGTAGATCGTCACCTTCGGATCATCGAGTCCGCTTGCTGAGAATGGCAGATATTTCTTTGCGGCTTCCACAACGCCGACGTTCACTTCCACCATGTCTATCCGTTCCACTTCCGGATACTTCAGCAGTTCTCGCACCACTCCGCCGTCACCCGCTCCAAACACAAGTATCTTGCACGGATTAGGGTGGACCGCCATGGGTATATGCGTCATCATCTCATGATATATGAACTCATCGCGTTCGGTCATCACTATGTATCCGTCGGCAGTCAGTACGCGGCCGTATTCCAGTGACTCGAAAATATCGATGCGGTTATGGTCGTTTTCTTCAGTGAACAGATGCCTGTTTACCTTCAACGAGAACTTCACGTCCTCTGTATGCATCTCCGAAAACCAAAATTCCATTTTTACGATTCAATTAGTAGATTGTTGCCTCCTTTATCACATTCAAATATTCTATCTTCGGATCTTCCGGACCGGTCATCGAGCATCCCTTCTCCTTCGCATAGAGGATATAGTCGATAATCTCTTGCGTGATTCTCTCTCCAGGAGCGAGTATTGGTATACCAGGAGGATAGCTCATGACGAACTCCGTGCATATACGTCCGTTGGTCTCCCTTATAGGTATCATCTCTTCTTTTGGAGCGTAAAACGCCTCTTGCGGACTCATGACCACTGACGGGTTGATGTATTCATGGTCCAACAATCCCGTTCGGTCACGCTTATAACGACGTCGAATGTCGTAAAGGGCGCTCACGAGCCGCTCTATTTCCCTCATTCTGTCACCTATGGATATATACGCCAATGTGTTGCCTATGTCACCCAGTTCCATTTGGATGTCGTATTCGTCTCTCAGCAGATCGTACACTTCAATGCCAGCAAGTCCGACGTCGAGTGTGAACACCGTCAATTTGGTCTTGTCGAAGTCATATATGGAGTCGCCATTTATAAGTTCTTCCCCATAGGCGTAATAATCTCCGATCTTGTTGATCTCAGTCCGCGCATAGTCTGCCATCTCGACAACCTGCCTAAAGGCTTCCTTGCCTCTGAGGGCGAGATTCCTTCGCGATATGTCAAGTGATGCGAGTAGCAAATACGACGCGCTAGTTGTCTGCATCAAGTTTATCACTTGCCTGACATATCCCGCGCCAACCGACGCGCTGGTCAGCAATATACTGCTCTGCGTAAGGCTGCCACCCGACTTATGCATGGATACGCACGACATGTCGGCTCCTGCGGCCATGGCGGATATCGGCATGTCTTCTCCAAATGAAAAATGTGTTCCATGCGCCTCGTCAACCAATACGAGCATATTGTGCGCATGGGCAAGCTCTACAATTTTTTTCAAATTGCTGCAG
Source organism: uncultured Bacteroidaceae bacterium (assembly GCA_964537205.1). Taxonomy (GTDB): domain Bacteria; phylum Bacteroidota; class Bacteroidia; order Bacteroidales; family Bacteroidaceae; genus Colivivens. The sequence goes on along the minus strand of CAZHZH010000066.1, from coordinate 2,782 downwards.
ATCCCATAATATGTAGGGTTGTTGACCAATATCGCCACCGCATCGGGATTCTCCTCGATCGCCTTTTCAACTTGGGATATTTTCATTCCCAATGCGATGCCCAAACGGTTGTCAACGTCCGGATTGACATATATGGGGGTGGCGCCATTCAATACGAGTGCGTTTATCACACATCGGTGTACATTACGGGGGAGTATTATTTTCTCACCCTTTTTCGATGCTGTCAGCACCATGGCCTGCACCGCCGAGGTCGTTCCGCCAACCATCAAGAACGCGTGTGCCGCTCCAAACGCCTCTGCGGCCAAGTCCTCGGCCTCCTTTATCACAGAGATCGGATGGCACAAGTTGTCCAACGGCTTCATGGAATTCACATCAAGTTCTACACACTGCTTTCCCAGGAGTTTTACGAGTTCTGGGTTGCCACGACCTCTTTTGTGTCCTGGCACGTCAAAAGGAACGACCCTGTTCCTCCTGAACTCTACGAGAGCCTCATAGATTGGGGCATAAGCTTGATTACCCAATTTCTTAACTTAAAGTTTTGTTGTCTTGTTTGTATTAATTGCTTTTATTTACACACAATCCCGTTGCGATATGCCAAGCCCGCCGCCATTTATGGCTGAGGCTCGTTTTTGTAGACGGCAAAATTACAAAAAATATCATTGCCAATCACATTCTGGCGCAAATAAAAGCGCATTGCGAATCATTATATGGTTCGAACGCCGCCTTTTTGCATATACGAACACACCCCCTTTGCGTCATTCGTCAGCTTTTGACGCAAGTTTTGCGTCCGCCTTGTGTTGGAATTTCCCCTCATTGACAATGAAGCGCTCATGCGTTCCCCTGCCAATCAATCCGCATTCGTCAAATACGATCACGTTGAACACCAGCTTCCTCCCGTCGACTTCTGCCAGTTCACATTCACATTCCACGTTCATCCCTAATGGTGTCGGAGACGTATGGTATATGTCTAATCGTGTTCCGACAGTTCCGCAACCCTCTTCCAAGTACGGACTCACGCATTCCATGCATGTCTGTTCTATTAACGCGGACATCATTGGAGTCGCATAGACTCTCAGCGTTCCGCTTTTTACGTTGCATGCGAGTTCGTCCTCTGTAACGACTGCCTGCGTTCTTTTCTTCAATCCTATTTTCATCTTACACCTTATTACACCTTATTAATATATATTCATCTTTCCAGTGCTTCCACCCGTTCTTTAAGAGTCGGATGTGAGTACTCGACAAACACGACGACCGGATGAGGAGTCAGGTTCGCAAGGCTTTTCGCTGACATCTTCTTAAGTGCGGACGCCTCATTGCGCCCTACGCCATGCTCGTATGCGAACTGGTCGGCCTCGCGCTCATTCTTTCTCGACGACAGGTTGCCGACAATGCCAAGCGCCTCGCTAAGCGGCGTATATATAATTGAGAAAACCACCAGGTTCACATAGAACGACGGTTCGGCGCAGCCTGCCGCTTCGGCTATGCGGGGACTGTCGATCACCAAGCCGAACAAATAGAATACGACAAGTGATAACAACAGTGACACAAACACAGACTTGATGATGTGGTGGTGTTTGTAATGCCCTATCTCGTGTGCCAACACACCTACAATCTCGTCTGCAGTCAGCTGGTCCATAAGCGTGTCGTAGAGTACGACGCGTTTGTTTTTCCCGAACCCAGTGAAATAGGCGTTCGAATGAGTACTACGCTTCGAACCGTCAATGACATATATATTCTTCAGCTTGAATCCGACCTTGTCCGCAAACGACTCTATTGCGTCACGCAGCTCTCCCGCAGGCAATGGAGTCTGCTTGTTGAAGATCGGAACGAGCAGTGTGGAATAGAAATACTGTATGATTAGTGTGACGACAGAAGTCACCGCCCATGCGATGAGCCAGAAGTAGTGTGGTGTCAAAGTATATATCCAGACAACGATTGCCAGCAAGCCGCCACCCAGCACCATGCTTAGCGCCAATCCCTTCAACGTGTCTGTGACATACAGCTTGGGAGTGACTTTGTTGAATCCAAACCGTTCTTCAATCACAAATGTACCATAAAGATCAAAGGGCAACGATGCGACCCATCCTATGAAACCAATGATGGCGAAGAATAGCAGTGTGCGCAATATTTCCGAATCCGTCAGGCAGCGCACGACACTGTCAAACAGGGCATAACCGCCAAATGCGAACAGTGCCAACCAAATGACTGTGTTCACGAACGACGCCCAAAGCGATGTCCGTTTGTTAATTCTGAAATAAGTCTGTTGCCTTGAATACTGGTCCTTGTCGTATAATCCCTCCAAAACCTTGGGTATTGGATTCTTCGATGCCTTTATGTTCAGAACGTCCAGTATAAGCCCATATACGTAGTCCGCAACCTCAATGATAATTATTATCCAATACAGCATTTCGCCCATTTATTTAATAGTTTAAACATCCAGACATACATAAAACAATTTTTTAGCACGCAAATATACGACTTTTTTTAGGAAAACCCTTTGCCGTTCAAAAAAAACTTCTTACCTTTGCAACCGCTTAAGGGAAAGAGCTGAGTTTTGCCACAAAACAAAGCACCGTCCCAAAGCTTCAAAGGCAGACTCGTTAGCTCAGTTGGTAGAGCATCACACTTTTAATGTGGGGGTCTTGGGTTCGAGCCCCAAACGGGTCACAGTCAAGGAGTGTTGAAAAACACTCCTTTTTCTTTGACTATCAAATAGTTAGACTTTGTCTCAATTCTTCAAAATTGCACATCATAAGCAGTAAATGAGCATGACAAAGAGCCT
>CAZHZH010000065.1:8059-15234 GCA_964537205.1 uncultured Bacteroidaceae bacterium | reverse complement strand
GGTCAAGGTGCCGTCAGCCACTGTGACGGAGATACAACGCAAGGCGAGGGAGTGGCTGGAACGGCATACGCAATCACAAGGGCAAGCCGGCTCCCCTTTCAAGAAGAGCCGGTAAATACCAAATTCAAAATAGTCCGAATTATGAGACACCTGGCGACAACGCCCACACAACATTCATCAACCATAAACGTGACTAAGCCGCAAAGTGTATCAACCAAAAATAAAAGTAAAGTTTAACCAAGTCAACCCGTATTAAAAACAAGGCTCAAAGTAGTCAACAAAAAGCGTTAAACTACAGAAGCGTCCGCCTTATAAACGCCCATCCAGTCATTGTCGGGCAATTGCCAGACAATCGTTGGGCAACTGTCATACAATCGTCGGGCAATTGCCGTACAATCGTCGGGCAACTGCCAGACGATGGATGAAGTTGTAGTTTGATGAACACCTTGTTCCCCGTCCGCTTCCTTTATCCGCAGTTCTTACAACACGGAAGGACGCACATTCCTATACCATAAAACACGCAGAATCCATCCATGAAAAGCTTGAAATATCTAATAAGCTACAAGACGCAAACAGAATCAATAGATAATCAAGCCTGCCAACCCAGCCAATATAATCATTAGGATTGGGTGTACCTTATAGAACCGTGTACCAATAAAGGCGGAGAAAAAGATTATGAGACTAACAATAAACTGGAACGGACTGTCACCCGGGTCTCCAAAATTATCCTTAGACATAAGCAATACCGCAGCAGCGGCGATAAGTCCAATGATCGCAGGACGAAGTAATGAGAAAATGTCGGACATGATCGTTGTCTTTGAATATTTCAACATCAACTTGCTTATGGAGAGCATCAGCAGGAACGGCAACCAAAGCACACTTAAAGACGCGAGGAAAGCACCCACAACCGCCATCCATTCAGGATAGCCCTCATGCAATACGGCAGTGTATCCCGTATACGTGGCACAATTTATTCCGATAGGGCCTGGCGTACTTTGGCTTATCGCGACAATGTCGGTGAATTCAGAAGATGTGAGCCAACCATTTTTTTCAACCACTTCATTATGTATGAGCGAAAGCATCGCATATCCACCTCCGAAATTGAAGATGCCTATCTTTGAGAATACCAAAAACAATCTAAGGAAAATCATACTTACTCTTTATTTTTGTTTGACTCATTATATGCCTTAATACGTCCACATACAAAACCCGCCAATCCGGCGACTAATATAATCCAGATAGGGGACACGTCGAACAGAGAGATTAACAAACAAGCCACAATAGGGATCCATACGTTGTGCCTGTTGATTTTGGCAGTACGGGCCATTGAGAAACACGGTGCGGCAATCAACGCGACCACAGCCGGTCGTATTCCCATGAAAATCTTCTCAACATATATATTACCTTTGAAAGCCTGAAAGAACATGGCTATCAGCAATATGATGACTATCGAAGGCATGGCGACACCCAATGTTCCAATGATACCACCCACGACCCCGTGGGTTTTGTAGCCTATATGGCTCGCCATGTTAATCGCAAACAAGCCGGGAGTGCTTTGAGCCACAATCAATACGTCCATAAACTCCTCACGCGACAGCCATCCATATTTGTCGACGATCTCTTTTTCCATTATAGGCACCATCGCATAACCTCCGCCCAAAGTGAAAGAGCCTATCTTTGCGAAAGTGAGGAACATATTCAGATAATCATTATTCATCATTGTTTCTTTTTTGTCGTTTTAGCCACCGTTCTTTTGTACGCGTCCAACGCTTATGTGTCCACAACCACAGCTCAGGACAACGGCGTATGTCAGCCTCAAGCATCTGTATGTATTTGTCCGTCAATTTATAGTTCTCAAATTCGTTTGGATTTGATGTGATAGGTATGAACTTGCATTTGTAGTAGCCACGCTTAATCTTGGACACGCTGCAATAACATACTACGGAATTAAATTTCTTCGCAAGTTCCTCCGTGCCGATAAATACGGCCGACTCGTGGTTAAGGAAAGGTGTGAAATAGTGTATTGCATCCCAACGAGGTTGTTGGTCGGATATCATTCCGCATACAAACGGCTTCTTCTCATTATATACCTCAATCAGCCGGCGTACGGTCTTGCGCATAGCGATGCATTCGCCGCCATACATGCTTCGCAGATCAAGGAAGAACTTGTCGAAGACATCATTAGCCAGCGGATGGTACACCTGCGCACATTTTATGCCAAGCGGCGACGCCTTATAGCTTAAAGAAGCGACCCACTCCCAATTGCCAAAGTGTCCCAAGTAAGCGAACAATATGGGTTGGTCTTTAGTAAATAAATTAGGAGAATCCTCAAAGTCCTCAAACACCATGTGTTTGCTCATTTCCTTCTCAGAGAACGACAATTGCTTGATGACCTCAACAAACAAGTCACAGAAATGATGATAGAACTTACGTTCGATCTGCCTGCGCTCTTCTTCAGTCTTCTCGGGAAAACTCTCCAACAGCTGTTTGCGGACAAGTCCGCGCCGGTAGAAACGGTGTACAAACGGATATATCAAATCAGAGAAAACGAAAAGCACCCTTAACGGTAACAATGAGATTGTATACAAAAACGCATACAACAAATCATATAATATTTTCTGCTTTTTATTTAGCTCCATATTTCTGCGCTATTCTCACGATTTGTAACGGATCAATATTATTCAGACAAGGATACCCGCCCCTATGACAAGGTTTGTTGCCATATATTGAACACGGCCTGCAATCCATCGGCAATTGCACGATTGAATCATTTTTTTGGTTCCAAGCCACAAACCCCGCCTTAGGATGAGTTGGACCCCATACAGAGATTGTCTGCGTACCCATCAATGCGGCCATGTGCATATTACTCGAATCCATCGAAATCATAACATTAAGATGGCACATCAGCACCAGTTCGTTTTTCAGACTCCCCATTTTGCCGGCGACCGAAACAATTCCCTCTCTCTCCCATGAGGATAAGATCTCTGTTTCATGTCCGCCCGCGCCAAACAGATAAACTTGATTGCCATTGTCCGCCAAAGCGTTCGCCACCTGCCTCATCTTGTCAAGCGGATAAACTTTACCGGGATGAGCGGCAAATGGTGCGATTCCTATATTATAGGATTGAGGCTTGACATTGATATATTTGCCAATCTCAGTGATTTCAGACTCAGCTACATGTATACGGTCGAACGTGTTCTTGAAATCAAGTCCAAGTCGATTGAACGTGTCACTATAACGCGCCACAACAGGTTTAAGCGGCTGATGATCCAAGCCATGCCCTATAAGCATCTGCTTTTCCTTACGCCCCTTGTCAATGACCGCGACCTTTTTACCATCCATAAGGAACCTGAACCGCAGGTACTTTGTACGCAACACATCGTGCAGGTCTGCGACGGCATCGAAATCATGACTTTTAAGTTCCTTGTACAATCTGCCGAGTCCGGCGATACCTTTATATTCATTCAGTTCAACACCCATTGCATGGACATTGGCAGGCATCCAATCGAAAAAACACGCCAACCGCTTCCGTGTAAGTACCGTCACACTCAAAGCCGGGTATTGTTTTGATAGGGAATACACAACAGGAATTGTCATCGCAACATCGCCCATTGCAGAAAGCCGCATGATTAATAACCGTCTCAAAACTTCTTCTTACTGTAAAAGACGGGGTTCAAGTTAGGGTCGTTGTACATTTTCATCTGCTTATAGACTTTCATGTATTTCCTACCCGCCGCTATATCATCCAATAATTGGTCGATGGCCAGAGACAAATCCTTCTGTTGTTCCAAGAGGACGTTCAGTTTCTTTTCACAGATAAGCTTATGTTCTTGAGAGGCGTCGCTCCGGTTTACCTGCTCCTGCATATGGTATATCTTTAATGCGAGTATGCTTAGCCTGTCGACGGCCCACGCAGGACTTTCCGTGTTGATGGTAGCATCAGGCAGCGGCTTCACATCCGCATACTTGGATAAAAAGTACGAGTCGATTCGTTCAACCAAGTCAGTGCGGTCCTGATTGCTTCTGTCGATACGCCGTTTCAACTCCAAGGCTTCTATTGGAGCGATATGAGGATCACGTATAATATCTTCAAGATGCCATTGAACAGTGTCAATCCAATTCTTCAAATATAAATCGTACTCAATAGTTCCAGGCTCATAAGGATTGTTGATATCCTGATCGATGTCATCTTTCAGATGATAATCTTCTATGGCGTGTTTGAATATTGGATTACAAATTTCTGTAAATGTCATATTTAAAATATTCGTTTTTTCACTGTGACTTGAACTTGTACCTCCACTGAGAATCGAACTCAGATCTAATCTTTAGGAGAGATTTGTTCTATCCATTGAACTATGAAGGCAACTTGTAGTTGTTGTATTATATTAGTCTGACGACAGCCTTATTGGTTATCTTCCATCCATCACCGACTTTTTCGGCTGTACCGAGTTTCTCTGCAAGGATCTCCACAGGAGAAGCCACGGTGTTGCTTAGTATTTTGCAAGCCGGTTTCACCATTTCATCCATGGAAGCCAAAGCAGAGTTGATTGCTTCCGGTGTATTCAATATTTGGAATGTGGCGGTCTGGTCGTCGTTCGTTTTCAACATATAGAGGGATGTGCCCACTTCTATCTCCGTACTTCCATTAACGAATACGCCGTCGACAGGAACAGGGAAGAACATAACGGCGGAATAGTTCTTAGGACGCGCCGGTTTATCAGCAGGTACGTTGACCGGAGCGGCTTCGTGTACCGCTTCTGGTTCTTTTATCTCTTCCGTTTCGCTGAAAAGCGATTGAGAAATACTTTTCTTCACTTCAGGTTCGTGTTCCTGAGTTGGTCCGGCTTTTGCTGCTTCTGTTTTGTGAACAGGCGCTTGTTGCGGTTCAACGACCTTTTGCTGCCGATTGACTTCTTTTGGTTCCGTCTTCGCGTTCTTAAGATTGTCTATTTCGATTTCAGCGGCTTTGATACGCTCAATCAAACGAAGTCGTTCAGACCTATATTGTTCCATCGAAACCATTTCATCAGTCTTTTTAGTGCCCCTTCTCGACCGGATGAATATCAAAGCGCAAACTGAAAGTACCACATACAAGCCGAATGACGTCAAGAGTACTTCCAAAAAGGACATGCCATCCGACGGGTTCGATTGCACCTCGCCATTGTCAACGTCAGACTCATCGTTTTCCGCAGCCTGTTCCGCCTTCACTTCCTCTACGGTCTTAATGTCAGGGGTCGTAGATGTTTGTTCTGGAACAGAAGAGTCCTCCGCCTTCTCTTTTTCTTCATTATCCGACGACTCCTCTTCTGAAACCGTCTGGCTCTTTATCTTATCAACATCCGCCTTATATTCTTTGTTGGCTCCCGACGGCACGCTTGCATCCACATCACTTGCCGACGTTGCGTTTATGATTCTCTTCACACGGTTTTGCTCAGTCGTATCAGTAATCTTCTTCAAGACATCGCTGACAAGTTTGTTTTTTTGGAACTCACTGAACGACTTGAATTCTGTAACGTCCAAGTGTGCGATCTGCTGACCTTCCGACTTGTTATAGAATGCCTGTTGCAAAGTCCATTTCAATGCACATATCTTCTTTTGCTCAAGCGACTGCGCATTGATGGAAACTGAAATCATAAGACTACAGCCTATAATCAACATTATCCTCTTCATAATATACATATATTTATATACCATGTAATAATTGGTGTTGCAAAGATACCATAAAATATAATACTGACAAAATGAATTAATCCATTTTAGCATAAAATATAATCAAGCACTCACTTTTCACAGATTATTTTTATTACCTTTGTAAAAATATGATTGATTATGATTTCGACACGGACCTTTCAAGCGCGCATTCAAGCGGGCAATTGGATAATGATAATCCTGTTACTGGCATTGACCGTATATTTCATGTGGGAGAAACTCCCTATACTCTTCGCCTTTGCCATCCTTTTGCTATTGGTCGTCATAGAGAGGAGCATACACACGGAATACAAGCTGACAAAAGACACGCTTACAATACACAATGGCAGACTGTCAAAAGACAGGGTGATACTGGTCAAAGACATCAAGAGGGTGGAACGCTTGAAAAAGTTTCGTTTTGGGAGAAAGGCACTCATCACATATTTGGTCATTGTTTATGGCGACAATAAGAGCGTCGGCATAATACCTCAAAGCGAAGAAGACTTTATAAAGCAATTACTAAAGATAAAAGGGCTATGATCTGCATGGCACACGTACACAAAATGAAGGCGGCACAGTTCTTACTAATGCTTGTCGTCACTGTCGCATACAGTACATACGCAAAAGCGAACGGCAATCACGATTCACAATTCGGCGACGCTGATTCTACGTGGAACGATTCGATATGCCGAAGATTAAAAACGTTAGCCGATGAAATCGACAACAGCGACTATTTCGCAGGAGTCTGTGTCTATGACCTGACAGACGACACGCTGGTATATGGCTACAACTCACAAAAGATGTTGCGCCCCGCTTCCACACAAAAGCTCTTAACCGCCATTTCAGCACTGGACATACTCGGAGTCGACCACAAATACACTACATCTGTTTACTCAACAGGCGACATAGAACCCGACACCCTACTACATGGCAGCGTCCTTAATGGCAACATATATATTATAGGCGATTTCGACCCTAAGCTCGACGACTCGCATATTGCGATGATAGCCACATCCATCAAAGACCTTGGCGTGAGCAGAGTCAACGGAATGCTGGTAGCCGACGTTTCAATGAAAGACTCGCTGAAGCTTGGGAGCGGATGGTGTTGGGACGACGAGCAGCCATACCTTACCCCGTTGGGCCTCGAAGGGGAATCATATTTATATAATAAGGAGAAAAGCTGGCGTTACAACCCAACAGTTGAGTTTCTGACCAGGTTGATGACACGCTTACACACAGACAGCGTCACAACAAACGGATGTGGATTAGGCGATTACTATGCGACCGATACAGACTTCCTTATATGTGAGATACAGCACTCAATCGGAGACGTACTTGTGAGGATGATGAAAGAGAGCGACAACTTGTATGCCGAATCCATGTTTTACCAGCTTGCCACTGCTGCAAAGAAACGAATCGGATGGAAAGACTGTGGAACGGCCGTCGAATCAGTAATGAAAAAAGCGGGGGTTCAATCAGGCAGCTTC
>CAZHZH010000065.1:0-7959 GCA_964537205.1 uncultured Bacteroidaceae bacterium | reverse complement strand
TTGTGCACTTTACGATGCGAGATATAAGCCAACGCCCCACACCGCATACAAATGGCGTGTACTTTCACTACATCATCGGCAACCGCACAGAGGGCGGGCATTGGACCGAATGGAATCCCCTTAAAATCCATATCGAGTCCGGCGACAATCACACGGACTCCCTTTCCCGCCAACTCATTACACACATTGACTAAATTGTCGTCAAAGAACTGTGCCTCATCAATTCCTATTACATCACAGTCACTACCCAAAAGTAAAATACTTGAAGAGTTGTCAACAGGTGTAGAATTTATTGACACGCCTTCATGCGTGACTACATCCTCGTCAGAATAGCGAGTGTCAATCGACGGTTTGAAGATTTCTACGCGCTGATGTGCGAACTGAGCGCGTTTCATCCTACGTATAAGCTCTTCCGTCTTGCCAGAAAACATAGAGCCACATATTACTTCAATGCGTCCTCTCCGTATAATTTCCCCGTTTCCGAAATCTATCGCAGACATGTTGCTTTCTTATTAGTCCACATATTATGGTTTGCAATCCGCGTCATTCCCAATAGAGCGGAGTCTTGTTAATATTCCATTTATGATCTTTCGGGAAGTCATCTCCTTCCCAGGCTTTTTTGCTCGTCCACTTTTCTGCCAGGTCGGTCCAGAACGGGTCGTCGGCAGGCAGTCCCAACGGAAGGAACGCAAGTCCGGTCATGTAGAGAGAGCCGTTATTCGTATACCAATCCGCCACATTAGGATGACTGCCTACAAAGCCAATGGTAAGGAAGCCCTTTTTATTGAAATTGTCAGCTTTTCCAAACATATTCTTGGCTACCGCAGTTATGCCCGCACGCACCTGTCCGTTGTGCAGTTCAGCAGGCAGTTGCTTTCTCCATGCGAGTTGCGCCAAAGGTTGGAACACCGCCATGCGGTAAGGAATGCTGCGTCCCACCACTGGAAATGTGCCTTCAGGCGAAATAAAGCGTTCAAGTATGACGCTGAATTTCTGCATGCGCTTTCTCGCCTCCTCAAGTCTTTTCTTAGACCCGTTGAGATTTCCGGTATTGCGGACCAACCAGGTATCGTTGCCACGCTTGGCGCATATCATCTCCAAACATTCCACATACATCGGTTGGATTACAAACGCATTGTAATAGTCAAAAGCGAAAGCGGGTCCGTCGCTATACCAGCCATCTCCGACATACCACTCTTCGACCTTGTTCATCGCCATGTGTATGCGGTATTGATCATAATCAGCACCCACATACATCAGGAAACATTCTTCCATGGCGACAAACAAATGCCAGTTCGTATAAGGAGGGTCGTAACGGCGCAATCCCTGGATCTCCTTTATATATCGCTGCTTTGTCTCATCGCTTAGTGGCTTCCACAGGGCGTCGTACCCACGATACAAGCTCTCGACGAGATACGCCCCGTCGACCAAGGTCTGACCGCCACTGCCCCATCCAAGGTAATCCGGGCTTTCAGGATCAACGGCATTTGCGTACGCCTTCAACGCCCATTCACGAAGCTGCTTCCGTTTTTGTCCTTCCTCCGTGTCGTCGTCGGGTAGCGAGAGCCATGGAGCCAGTCCCGCCATCAAACGGCCGAAAGCCTCCATATACGCGACCTTCTTGTTACGATTGTCCCAGGTCGGGCTAAGTTCCAAACCGCCATTGACCGTATCCATCTCCTGTTGCAATGTTCCGTTAGCCATATTCCGCAAAACCGGCTCTGCCATCTGATACATTATGTCGACCCAAACTTCACGGTCGGATTTCTCTTTCTTTTTCGCATCTGTCTGTAGAAATACACAAAACACTAATGCAATGATTACCAACTTTCTCATATTAGTTTTCTCTCTTCATTTTAATAGTCAAGTCCTTATTTATATTTTGAATAATCAAACTGTCGTCGGTCAGCAAGTTGATATTAAACGTATCAGCTTCCATTGCGCCCGACAGTACAAGCCGGCCGTCAGACAACGTCCACTTGCTATACCCGTTGGTCTTACCATATACTGTGACCGTCCCACGGGGATCAATTTCTATATGCATTTTGCCCGTGCCGCTTATCGACCATAAATGTGACAGGGACGAGATATTAATGATCGACTGAGCAGTAGGCTCTCCATCGACATTCTTATAAACAACGTCCAATTGATCGCCGCTCATAATTCCGCCTACCGCATTGTTTTCGTACATCAGGTAGACAGTGTCGCCGTTGTCTTCGACCAACTCCAACGAATGCATCGACGTTCCGTCGCCCGCAATACCTCGCACTTCGTTTGTCACATCTGTCTCATCCTTGACTACAATGGTAACAGACGCAGTATCATCATCCGAGACATTCTCAATACTGTCATTTTGTTTTTTGTCTGTGTTCCCTTGTACGCAGGCCGCCAATGACATGCAGGCTGCGACTAAAAACATGGGTATCGTCTTGAGTTTATTCATAAGATGTGTTTTTGTTTTCTTGAATCATAATACGGTTGACAACTCTTGCGGTAGACAACAAATTTCCCTGTTCATCAAAGATATCAACATTCCAGACATGGATATTGTGTCCGATGCTTATTGCGGAAGCCTTGGCGACAACCTTGCCCTTAGCCGGCGACATTTGCACATGATTGCCCGACACTTCGATTCCACACACCAAGGCATCGCGTCCAGCGACATGAATCGAGCCCGCACCCGCGGCAGTTTCCGCCATCGTAAGGTAAGCTCCGCCATGGACAATACCCGTATGTTGCATGTTAGCATATGAAATAGGCATTTCCACAACGACAAAATCGTCTGTGGTCGATACGAATTTCATTCCGAGGGCTTCCATCATTGTACCCTTCGACGATTCGTTCATTAGTTCACATTCTTGTTGAGTCAGCATAGTCAGCTATCAATAAATTCTGCTTGCAAAGATAATGAAAACGGGCTAAAGGGCAAAAGAAAACAATATTATTATTCAACTTTTATCCGTCAAACTTCATTTAATGCCACTATTTATTTTGTAATTCAATTGATTTGTAGTATTTTTGCAGTCACTAAATCAGGGAACGAGGGAATGCAGATTTAAAGATATAGCGTTATGGAACAAAGAGAGTATACTCCGGAAGAGCTTGAGCGGCTTCATACGGAACTATATGGAATCCTGGCCGAGATCATCAGGGTATGCGACAAGTGCGACATACCTTATTTCATTCTGGGCGGAACCGCTATTGGTGCATTCTATTGGCAGGGGATAATACCATGGGACGACGATATTGACATAGGACTCACTCGTGAGAATTACAATCGATTCCTAAGGGAAGCCCCGAAAGAGCTTCGCAAGCCTTACACACTCCAATGGGTTGGTACGGACCCGCACACCCCGTTCTACTTTGCAAAGGTAAGGAAGGACAACACGATGTTCGTTGAAAAAAACTTCAGCGACATAAAGATGCATCATGGGATATACGTCGATGTCTTTCCATTCGACAAAGTACCCGACAACAAGATACTGCAGGGGATACACAGAGTGGTTTGCAACTTTCTCAACTGCTGCTTTATGGGCAAGGATATATGGATGTGGAAATACATGAAGCGGTGCGACATTGAAGTGCCTCACAACAGGGGCTTCATTCCGTGTTTTCTCAACTGGCTTGTCGACGCGTGCTTCTCGAAAAAAAGCATCTACAAAATGCTAAGTAAGGCACAGGGGATGTTCAACTCTTGCAAGACCCGCTACTATAATATGGTTCTTATGCCACGCGATCATATAAGCGTTGACAGCATAGAGAATCCGCAATATGTCAAGTTTGGGGCGTTGACAGTTTGTGCGCCGTCGGACTTGGACACCTACCTGCACCATCACTACAAGAACCTTCGGAAATACATACCCAAGGAGGAGCAGGAGAACCACCGTCCCACATTTTTGTCATTCGATACAACAAGTCAAATTCAGCCGTCCGCATGAGTTCAGAAACAATATTATCAAATAACGCATACGTTGGGAAGAAGCCAAGAATGGAATGGCTTGATGCCATGCGCGGGTTCACAATGATACTCGTTGTGGCTTATCACGTCAGCACCAACGGATTCGGAGAACAGGAGAAAGCGTCAATGGCAATGCCTTTGCTCGTACTCTTCCGTATGCCGCTGTTCTTCTTCATCAGCGGTTTCCTGGCATACAAATTGGATTTCAATTGGACCACGGGAAGACTTGGCATGATGATCTGGAAGAAATTCAAAATCCAAGTGATTCCTACCATCGTGTTCCTTTTCATCGCAATTATCATCCGTCAGAAGACATTGGCGGCAGGATTTCAATACGCCATGATTTCACCGACAAAAGCGGGATATTGGTTTACCATCTCACTGCTTGAGATGTTTATCATATACTATATTTTCTCATTCGTTGAGAGCAAGTTCAAAACACGCAGTTGGATACCAATAGCGATATTATGGTTTGTCGCCCTTTGCGCGTACGCCATAGTTTACATGCCATCATGGTTCACCTTTCCCAAGGCGAACGAACCGCATATATTGAACTACACGTGCTTCATCCAAACCATGAAGTACTTCCACTTTTTCCTGTTTGGCAATATCGTGCACAGGTATTGGGGCGGATGGCAGAAACTATTCGACTCCAAATGGTTCTTCCCCCTTATCGTCATTATAACAGTTTTCTGCTGCGCCGACATTTTCAAGTGGCACAACTTGAAATTCCAATGGACGAACCTGCCAAGAACCACGGCGATGTACCTCCTTATGACCATTATATTCATAACATTCCGATTCTATAAAGACACATTTACCAAGCAGCACGCCATAGGACGCTTCCTTCAATATATAGGTGTCAGAACGCTTGACATCTACCTCCTGCACTTTTTGTTCCTGCCCAATCTCAGGATGGTGGGCGACTTCATCAATAACAACAAGAAGAATTTTGTAATCGACATAACAGAGTCGGTGATTATGGCCCTGCTGGTCATTGGGTTCTGCTGCCTTGTATCAAGCATCCTCAGAGTCAGCCCAATATTCAAGAAATACTTATTCGGACGAAAGTAATAGCACATAAATATGAAAGTTTATTTTTATCATACGCAAGACTTAAACATGATTCAGAAGAAATGGAAGGAAGGTCATTTCCCAGCCCATTTCCTCTATGGAGCCACGCATCTTCCCAAATACGGGGTTGATGTTGTCATGCACAAGCACAAGGCTATAACAGGCAGGTTCCAGCTGATGCTTTATGTGACATGGAGGGTTTTAACATGCAGAGAACATATTGACGCCATATACGCCACGCATTTCAACGGACTTGAGTTGTTGATCTTCCTTCGTGCGCTGCACTTGTATCCCAAGCCGATTATAATATGGCATCACCAACCGATAGTCAAGGCGGACAGCGGACTGCGTGAAATGACAGCCCACTTGTTTTACAAAGGGATCGACCACATGTTCTTCTTTAGCGAAAAGCTGATTGAAGAATCGCTGAAAAGTTCGAAGGCGCACGAGTCGCGTATGCAGGTGTGCCATTGGGGGGCGGACCTCGACAGCTACGACCGTCTGAAAAAAGAGTATCCCGTCAGCCAGCACGATGGATTCATATCGACAGGCAAGGAAAAGAGGGATATGCCCACCCTCATACGCGCGTTCAGCGCCACAGGGCAGGAGCTGAACATATATATTGCGTACAACGCATGTGGAGACAACTATTTGGAGATACTGAACGACCTCCGTCCATCAGCAAACATACACATCCACTTCATCAAGGGATTGATTCCAAACGAGCTGGCACAGAAAGTGTGGGCGTCAAAATGCGTCGTCATCTGTTGCCAGGAGACAAACTACACAGTCGGACTTACCACCCTTGTAGAAGCACTGGCATTGGGACTGCCTGTAATAGCCACGCGCAACGACACCTATCCTTTTGACATCGAAAAAGAAGGCGTGGGCATTGTCGTGCCATACTACGACTCAGTGGCGTGGGAGAAAGCAATACGCTTCATAGTAAGCCATCCGGAGGAAGCTGAGAAAATGGGAGCAAAAGCCAGGGAGCTGGCGGACAATGTTTACAATCTCGACAATTGCGCCCGTGAAGTAGCCGAAGCAATAAAGAAATTTGAAAAGCGGCGTGCGGACAAACATCTACATAGGGAAGATACAGACAATCAGCAAACCTCCATTCCGACATCGGAGATGTCACACCATGCGGAACCCCAGCGTACCACAGGCGTCTGGGAAGACACACCACGCGAAACCCCAGCGTACCGCAGGCACCTGGGGACTAAGGATCACAGCATTATAAACAAGGAGGAACTCAATGCGCGGATTGAATTATTAAAGCATAAGCTGCCATCGCTTGGCCGTGCGAAGTCGTACCTGCCGGAAGCAGACCAAGTGAAAGATGTCGCGTCAAAGGCGGTACGCTTGGCTAAGAAAGGAATACAGAAGTTTGTATACTACATAAAGACGTTGATAAATAAAATCAATAATAGATAGGCATCATGTCAGCACCCGTAGCCATATTCGTCTACAATCGTACCACCAACACAAAACGCACCCTTCAGTGTTTGTTAGAAAACGCCATGGCAAAGGACACGGACGTATACGTGTTCTCTGATGGAGGAAAAGACTCACGATCATGGAAACAAGTCAACGAAGTCAGAAAATACCTGCATCAGACAGCCGGTATTATAAATACGACGAAGGCGTTGAAAAGTTTCACCATAATCGAACGACCCGAAAACGTGTATCTTGAAAGAAACATAATCGATGGAATCGGATATGTCTTTCAAAGGCATGACTCCATAATAGTATTGGAAGACGACATCTGCGTGTCGGAATTCTATCTGGACTACATGAACGAGGCCCTCAACATATACAAGGACGAAAAACGGGTGATGCATGTCGCAGGCTTCACGAATCTTGACATACTCAACAACAACCCCGGACTTATCTATTTGTCACCCGATACGGAATTTCCTGACGAAACGTACTTCACCCCTCACATGTCGGGTTGGGGATGGGGTACATGGAAGGACAAGTGGCAGGCTAACTTCGTCCACTACAAGTCGGAAGAAGAAGCCCTAAAAGGACTGAAAGCGGCCGACAGGGACCGTATACAATATGGCGGCGTTTTCCCTTGTCTGCGTTCGTTGAAGAAAGACCCCATTCCATGGGATATTTGCTGGGAAATCGCCATATACCGCGCGGGAGGACTCTGCCTGACTCCCATCCATACCATGGTCCGCAACATAGGACTCAAAAGCGGCACCCATTTTAGGGCGTTCGATATATTCCAGACATACAGCTTCGATCGTGAGCCGCTCGACCGCAAACTGAAAATCACAAAGCGGGAACCCGAGGTGAATCCCCGGATAGAAGAACTGTTTAAAGAGGAGATACGGGATTGGGGAATACGCTATACGCCACTTGGTAAAATAGCACGCTCCATCTGGCATCTGTTCCGGCACCAATAAGGAAGAGTCGGCATACCGCCATACCGACATCGGAGATGTCACACCTTGCGCATAATCGTGCGAATCAGATGAGCAGAGTCCAAATAGATCCAGTGCCTAAAAGCCACTATGACTATTTTACAACCTGTATTGATCGATTACAACGTTCTTTTGCAACCTCGACATTACATTTGCGGGGGGGGGGGTTAATAAAATCCAAATAAAAATCTCTCTTTTCGTCAATCATACATTAATTTAATATAAATGTTGCTTAATTTTGCAATATCAACTTTAAACAAGCGAATATATGAAACAGATTTATTAGATACATACAGCGACCATACTAATTCTTATTGCAATGATA
The DNA here is from genome assembly GCA_964537205.1 of uncultured Bacteroidaceae bacterium. Lineage (GTDB taxonomy): Bacteria > Bacteroidota > Bacteroidia > Bacteroidales > Bacteroidaceae > Colivivens. The sequence goes on along the minus strand of CAZHZH010000065.1, from coordinate 167 downwards.
TTAGTCATATCGCTACATGGGAATACACGAAAGCAATGCTATACAGTTGGCGGCAAAAAAATACTTACATATAATCAACCCATCAAATTTCTTGAACTATGAAAAGAACTTTATCAACTTTATCATTATTGCTTAGCGTCCTGGTCGCAATGGCGGCAAAAGCATAC
>CAZHZH010000064.1:0-16110 GCA_964537205.1 uncultured Bacteroidaceae bacterium | reverse complement strand
GCCTGCAAAGGTAACATTTTTATTTATAACCACACCTTTTTGCTACTGAGCCGATGAGGCGGCACACTTTCTCGCGTTTGCATGGCAACGCTTAGTGCGGAACGCCTTGAAGAAACTATCTACAAGTCCTTCTTTTCCTTGCCCATTATATATCCAAGAACTTCGTTCCACCCGGGAAAGCGCCTGCTTCCGAACTGGATCCACTCGCCTCCCGTGAGCCTGCCGAAGTCTTTCGCTCCATTGTCGGGACGATCGTCAATCAGGTAGTCGCCGATACAAAGTTCCTTGTGATGAGTGATTACAAGGCGCTTGCGGCATTCCTTGTCAAGATATTTCTTTACCCACCTGAGCTTGGCCGACCAGGCTGACGGATTGTTCCAAGGAGCAGTGGTCAGTATGTATACGTCGAAATGCTGTGCGAGGAAGGCTACGGCATCCACTGCCGGTCCCAACGGCAACATGTTGTCGAACAGTCCCGGGATCTCATCATAGCAGTCCTTGTCGGGACTGCCATACCTTCCTCCCCTGCCGTAGTTGAGCAACGTCTCCCTGTCGACCAGTTTCAACGCGGAGTCGAAGTCGACCAACACGTTGTCCATATCCACATAGACTATCTTCCTCGGCCGTCCCTTCATCGTCTCTTCGTATTTCGTCCGCACCTCGGCGGCCAGCTCCCTTCCGCGGTCGGTGGCCATCTTCCCGGGGTCCGGAATTATTCCCACTCTCGGCAAGTCGAGGCGGTCGGCGTCAAAGCATGTATTGATTGTCAGGTTGTCGGTGCGCCTGCACGAAGTGTGCAGCTCACAAGCCTTCAGCAACATGTCGAACTGGCTGTCGGACAATTCGCCCAACAGTGAGTGGCGCAAGGCGGCGGCAATCTTCGCGGAGCGCGGACCATGCTCCGGATCCTTTCCGTTGTCGAGCCTGCCTATATCGTGCAGATACGCAAAGCAGCCTACAACATCCATATCGACCCCGGGTACGGCAAGCCGCCGTCCGTTCTCATACACGCGGTTCCAATGGGGCATACCGTGTGTGTCGTCCAGCTTCCACCTGCTTGCGGAAAATTTCTTCAATGCCTCCAAATCCATATCGCGGCCTTCATTTACGAACCACACTGCACGCTTCAAGGCTGTTGCGGCACAACGGCGAAGAATTCCAAATCTGCATCGGAGTCGTTTATCAGGCTGTGCGAACAGCCCTTCTTGCAGTAGTGGCAGTCACCTGCCTGCAGGGCGATCATCTCGCCCTCATAAAGCACATGCCCCCTGCCCTTCAGTATATACACTATCTCGCTGCTGGCGTCATGGACGTGATAGCCTATCGACGCGCCCGGCACCAGCCTCGCACGCATGATCTTGTTCAGCCCGTCGTTGAACATTTTTACCCTGAACTCCTTTTCCCCTCCTTGGAAGTGAGGAATCACCGACTCCTCCATATCATGAAACGGTATGATCATATTTGTGGTACAATTAGAACTTGTATGCTATACACCTTATTATATTATATAGACAGCTCGTCGAGTACGGTGAACAGGCTCTTGTCCATCGGCTTCTCTCCAAGTATGGCACGTGAGAACGGCACGTAGACGACATCATTGTTCTTTATTCCGATCATCACGTTGCGCTGTCCTTCCTTGATGGCTTGGATGGCCCCCACGCCAAGGCGGCTCGCAAGAATGCGGTCGCGCGCGCTTGGTGAACCTCCGCGCTGCAAGTGTCCGAGAATCGACACCCTCACATCATATCCACTATACTCGTTCTGCACACGCTTGGCGTAGTGCATCGCGCCGCACTTCGGACTCTCGCTCACGATGACAATGCTCGAATTCTTGCTTTTGCGTATGCCGCGCCCTATATAGTGTTCCAGCTGGTCGGTATGCGTCTGCTCTTCAGGAATGATGGCGGCCTCGGCTCCCGACGCTATCGCGCTGTTTTGTGCGAGGAAGCCGGCATCACGTCCCATCACCTCCACAAAGAAGATGCGTTCGTGGCTGGTAGCGGTGTCGCGTATCTTGTCGACACATTCCATGATGGTGTTCAAGGTGGTGTCGTATCCGATTGTGAAGTCGGTCCCGTCGAGGTCGTTGTCAATAGTCCCCGGCAGTCCGACACAAGGCACGTTGTATTCCTCGGCGAATATCTTGGCGCCCGTCAGCGAACCATTGCCTCCTATCACGCACAGGCAGTCCACTCCCGCCTTCTTCATCTGCTCGTAAGCCTTCTTCCTGCCCTCGGGTGTCATGAACTCCTTGGAGCGCGCCGTCTTCAGTATCGTTCCTCCGCGGCTTATTATGTTGCTGACGCTTTCAGTGGTGAAATGCTCGATTTCACCATTGATCAACCCGTCGAACCCCCTGTAGATTCCATACACTTCGAATCCGTTATAAATAGCAGAGCGCGTCACCGCCCTGATTGCGGCATTCATTCCCGGGGCGTCGCCTCCGGAGGTCAAGATTCCAATAGTTTTTATTTCCATGTCTGTTGAATTTATGTTGTTAGATGTATTGATTACCGTGTCCGCCACACCTTGCCGTGGCTTTTCTTCTTAATGGCAATGCAAAGATACTACTATTTTTCAAGAATTAGTTCATTCAAACTATGTGTTTTTCCCGATAAATTCGCGATAAAATGACTTTTGAAGAGTTTTCCAACATAAAATGATTAGTTTACCTATAACAACCTATTGAAAAAATCACTATCTTTGCATCGTAAATATAAATAGAGCATTAAGCAATAAGCAAAAAGTTTTCATAATAAATTAGTTAGACTGGTTAATAGTTAAGAGCGGATTACAAACAGCCGAGTTGGAGCTCGGGAGAGTACCAACAAGCTGAATCCGACAAAGAAATCTAATCTTAAGCTAAAGATAAATCTTAATAATCCATATACACTCTCCTACTATTTCACCTAAAAAATGATACCAGGTCGAATCCTTATAAAAAACTGACGCGAGTCAGTTTTTTTTTGCCTGCACCCCACCCTGTGCGGTATTCAAGGACGTTTGCGCTACAACCATATCGATTCGTCGGCCGTTCATATTAATATGACATGCCATCGCAGTTAACTGAGTGACTTTGCCTGAATTTACTTCACACCCTTTGTGGTTTTGCCAGGAATTTGCAGGAGCGCAAAATATAAAGGCGTACCCACTTTTCGAGGTTGGTACACCTTATTATATTATAGGGAATGCGGGACGTGTCCGAATTCAATATAAACGGAACTTACTTCATCAAGTATCTGCCGCCTGTCTCCTCAACAATCCTGTCACGGTATCCCTCAGGGTAGCCTGGACGTATTGGAGAGCTTGCAAAGCCATAGTCGGTGAGTTCAAACCGTCCGTCCTTCTCCTTCTTGACAACCATGTCATTATGTTTGACGACAAGATACTTATACAGCTTGTCCCAATTCTGCATCATCAGGTCGGCAGCGTCGCAACTAAACTTTGCAAGATAGCGTCCGAGCGCGGCAGGCTGACTGTCGTTCAACGCCGCTGCTTGTTCGTCAACACCCTTGATGTCGTCAGCATACTTCGCCTCCAACTCATCTATCGCCTTGCGCAAGTCAGGATACATCTTTGAATAATAAGGATAAACCATGTTGCTTACCACGTTCTGCAGCCAAAACGCCGACTCCCAAGAGAACGTCACGTCATCCTGCACGCCCTTCACTCTTACATAACATTGAGGAATATCGCTTACTCCGCAATAGACAGGAGTGTACGGCACCATGTTGGCGTCATCATTCCCCCACCAGACGATACCTCCGACGGCATCGGGAAGCCATGACCGCATTTGCCCGACGAAAGTGAAGCCAGTCTGCTGCGTGCTGATGGGACGTTCGTTGTAGTACTCCTTGCCTCCCGACTTAAATGTCAGCGGACTCGGGCGGTATGGCATGTTATAAGCCCCCGCTCCCAAATCGTCAGTGATGCTCAGGGGCGTTCCCTCATAGTGGTCGCGCATGCCGTTCTTCACATCCTGTACCGACACAAGGTGTTCCGGCTTCACATACAGCGGCATCTCGTCGGTCATGTTCTCACCATTGATATACGGCAGGTACTTGTCCATTCCATCAACATGTTTGTTGAAGAAGCTCCATACACGCGCGTCACAGAAGCGGATGCCACTGAAGTCGGGAGCATTGAACGCGTCGCGAAAGCTGAATTCATCGTCCTTCCCCGAAAAGAAACCTTTCTCGCGTGCGAACTTCACGTTGTCTTTGTTGTACATGACTTCGCCTTTAGGGAACAGCGTGAAGTAGCGGGTTATACGGCTTTGGTTCGCATGGGCGCTGATGCAATCGTCAGGTATCCTCACCGCCACCCACGCGGCGGCCTTCGACCCGGGTCCCATTCCGACCATTTCCATCACCCATACTTCGTTCTTGTCGGCAATGGTGAACGTCTCGCCCTCACTGCAATATCCGTATTCCGCCACAAGGCCGGTCATGACCTTGATCGCCTCGCGGGCAGTTGCCGAACGCTCCAGACCAATATATATCAAACTTCCATAATCTATCAACCCTTGAGGGTCAACCAATTCCTCCCTGCCGCCAAACGTAGTTTCGCAAATGCTGACCTGGTGGTCGTTCATCTGGCCTACCACGTTATACGTTCGCCCGGCCTGGGGAATCTCACCAAGATACTTGTTTGTATCCCAATCGTACACCTTGCGCTTCTCGCCCTTCGCATGCACGCTCCCTACATGCCGGTACATGTTGCCATACATGCCATACGAATCGGCGTTATAGCTGACGATTACGCTGCCGTCGGCCGACGCCTTCTTCCCTACTATCAGATTAGTGCACGCATAGGTCTGTACGGCGCAAACCACTGAAAACGCCACGCCGATTATTATCTTCTTCATATTCTTCTTATTATATCCGTTATTTGACATCTGTCGGTTTACACCTTATTATATTATAATACATACTAAATCTTCAGCTTGCTGGAGTCGGCCGCCTTGAAGCTCATATCAAGACCCTTTACAGAATGCGTCAGGGCGCCGACAGATATGAAATCCACACCACACTCGGCATATTCGCGTATTGTGTCGTACGTTATACCACCAGAAGACTCTGTCTCATACTTGCCACCGATCAGCTTCACGGCCTTGCGCGTCTGTTCCGGTGTGAAGTTGTCGAGCATTATACGGTCGACACCACCGACACGCAGGACCTCGTTCAACTCGTCGAAGTTACGCACTTCAATCTCTATTTTCAAGTCTTTGCCCTTATCCTTCAGATATTTGTGGCATCTTGTTATAGCCTTCTCAATACCGCCGGCAAAGTCAATGTGGTTGTCTTTCAAAAGAATCATATCGAACAACCCGATACGATGATTCATTCCTCCTCCGATTTTCACAGCCGCCTTTTCCAGCATCCTCATGCCAGGAGTGGTCTTGCGCGTGTCAAGTATGTGCGTCTTAGTACCCTCAACGCGCTTCACATAGCGGTTCGTCATCGTGGCTATGCCGCTCATTCTTTGCAAGATGTTCAACATCAAACGCTCTGTTTGCAACAGGCTTTGTATTTTCCCCTTCACGCTCATCACTATGTCTCCGGGCTTCACATGCGCTCCATCATGAATATACACCTCAACTTGCAGTGTCGGGTCAAAACGGTGGAACACCTGCTTGGCGATTTCCTCGCCTGCGAATATGCCCTCTTCCTTTATCAGCAGTTTTGACTCACTCACCGCATCAGCTGGAATACAGCACAAAGTAGTATGGTCGCCGTCACCTATATCCTCGGCAAATGCCAAATCAATCAAACGGTCGTTCAATTCTTCAACGCTTAGCATAATTCTATATTGTTTTATTCGTTTTACATGGCAAAATTAGCAATAAAATCGAAACATACAAGCCTCAACTTCCAATAATTTGCTATCTTTGCAAGTGATATTATTCTCCCAGCATTAAAATGAAGGCATTTCTTACGATATTATTACTCATCTGCTCCAACACATTCATGACATTCGCATGGTATGGCAACCTGCTTCTCCGGCAAAAACACATATCCGACGGATGGTCCATGCCGTTGGTCGTTCTGCTGTCGTGGGGAGTAGCCTTAATCGAGTATTGCTTCATGGTTCCGGCAAACAACATCGGGTCGGACATCAACGGAGGTCCATTCTCGCTGATGCAGCTCAAAGTGATACAGGAGGTCATCTCGCTGACAGTGTTCACAGGCATAGTGATGACGCTCTTTCAAGGACAAGAATTGCACTGGAACCACATAGCCGCATTCCTATGCATCATCGCGGCGGTATTCTTCGCATTTATAAAAACATAGCAACATAAACATCCTACTTTTTATGGCAGATTCTAAACAACGATATATGATGCGTGGCGTAAGCGCGGCCAAAGAAGACGTGCACAACGCCATAAAGAACATAGACAAGGGATTGTACCCACAAGCCTTTTGCAAAATCATTCCCGACATTCTCGGCGGCGACCCTGAGTACTGCAACATAATGCATGCCGACGGAGCAGGCACCAAGTCGAGCCTCGCCTACATGTATTGGAAGGAGACAGGCGACCTGTCGGTATGGAAAGGCATCGCGCAAGACGCGTTAATAATGAACACCGACGACCTGCTTTGTGTAGGGGCTGTAGACAACATACTCGTCAGTTCGACCATCGGACGTAACAAAATGCTGATTCCGGGAGAAGTCATCTCCGCCATCATCAACGGGACAGACGAGTTGATGTCCGAACTCAGAGGCATGGGCATAGGAATCTATGGCACAGGAGGCGAGACGGCAGACGTAGGAGACTTGGTCCGCACCATCATTGTAGACTCGACGGTCACATGCCGCATGAAACGCAGCGACATCATAAACAATGCGAACATCATTCCAGGCGACGTTATTGTGGGACTGAGCAGTACAGGGCAGGCAACCTATGAGAATAAATACAACGGAGGCATGGGAAGCAACGGACTTACCTCGGCGCGGCACGACGTTTTCTGCAAGTACCTTGCGGACAAATACCCTGAAAGTTACGACAAGGCGGTACCGGAAGAGTTGGTATACAGCGGCAAATACATGCTGACCGATCCTGTTGAAGGCTCGCCGATAAACGCCGGACAACTTGTACTCTCTCCTACACGTACCTATGCGCCCGTGGTCAAACGTCTGCTTGACGAAATGCGTGGAAAGATTCACGGTATGGTGCATTGCACCGGAGGAGCTCAAACCAAAGTACTACATTTCGTCGGCGACAACTGCAAGGTAGTGAAGGACAACATGTTCCCTATCCCACCGTTGTTCCGGATCATTCATGAAGAAAGCGGAACAGACTGGAGTGAGATGTACAAGGTGTTCAACATGGGACACCGTCTCGAAATATACCTGAGTCCGGAAGACGCACGGCAAGTGATCGACATAAGCCGCAGCTTCAATATAGACGCACAAGTAGTGGGACATATAGAAGAAGGCAGAAAAAGCCTGACCATACGGAGCGAATACGGCACATTCGAATATTAAGCCTAAAGCTCGCCGGACAAGACAACCGCAATGTTCATTAAACGATTATTATGGCAGAGAACAACATACTTGACAAACTTGAAGGACTCGTAAGCCGGTTCGAGGAAATTTCCACCTTGATAACCGACCCGAACGTCATAGCCGACCAGAAACGTTACGTCAAGCTCACAAAGGAATACAAAAAGCTGAAAGAGTTGATGGATGCGCGCAAGGAATACATGTCGTGCTTACAGAACGCGAACGAGGCCCGTGACATTATTTCGTCGGACGACGATCCGGAAATGAAAGAGATGGCACGGGAGGAACTCGCTAATGCAGAGAAGCGCATTCCGGAGTTGGAGGAACAAATCAAACTCCTGCTTGTTCCGACCGACCCTGAGGACGGCAAGAATGTGGTGATGGAGATCCGCGGAGGCACAGGTGGTGACGAAGCGGCATTATTTGCCGGCGACCTGTTTCGCATGTACACAAAATACTGTGAGTCTAAAGGTTGGAAAATCACAGTGTCGAGTTTTACAGAAGGAGCCGCCGGAGGCTACAAGGAAATTATCTTCAACGTGACAGGTGAGGGAGTTTATGGCATTCTGAAATACGAGTCGGGAGTACACAGAGTCCAACGCGTACCTGCGACAGAGACCCAAGGACGTGTACATACAAGCGCCGCCACAGTCGCCGTATTGCCCGAAGCGGAGCCGTTCGATGTGGAAATCAATGAAGGCGCTGTAAAATGGGACACCTTCCGCAGTCAAGGAGCCGGCGGACAAAATGTGAACAAAGTAGAATCGGGTGTACGCGCACGTTACATGTGGCGCAATCCCAATACGGGCGTTGAGGAAGAAATACTCGTGGAGTGTACGGAGACACGCGACCAACCGAAGAACAAGGAAAGAGCGCTGGCACGCCTGCGTACCTTTATCTACGACCGCGAACATCAAAAATACATCGACGATATTGCGAGCCGGCGCAAGACCATGGTCAGCACCGGCGACCGCTCAGCTAAAATCAGGACATACAACTACCCGCAAGGGCGAGTCACAGACCATAGGATCAACTACACCATATACAATCTCGCCGCCTTCATGGACGGTGACATACAAGACTGCATAGACCATCTCATTGTGGCAGAGAACGCAGAACGCCTGAAAGACGCGGAATTGTAGGCTCTCCGCCTTACCTGAATGACAACACATAACCGCGTTTAGGCGGAAGCCTGACCATAACCGAACCGTAACACAGACATATGGAAGCATTTCAAAACATAATAAGCACGTTGGACAACTTTATGTGGGGGTGGCCCATGATAATCCTACTTTTGGGTACCCACATATTTTTGACTGTCAGGTTGAAATGCCCGCAGCGTAAGATATTTGATGGAATAAGGCTCTCCGTATCCAAGGACAAGAACGCTACAGGAGACGTGAGCCAGTTTGGCGCACTTGCCACATCATTGGCCGCCACAATCGGCACAGGTAATATAATAGGTGTGGCTACTGCGATCTCACTTGGCGGACCAGGGGCAGTGCTCTGGTGCTGGCTGACAGGAGTGTTCGGCATAGCCACAAAATACGCCGAGGGACTTCTCGCAATAAAATACCGTGTGAAGAACGCAAACGGTAAAATGCTTGGAGGGCCGATGTACGCACTCGAACGCGGACTGCACATGAAATGGCTCGCCGTCATATTCTGCATATTCACATCGTTAGCGGCATTCGGAATAGGAAACACCGTACAGGCAAACGCCATTTCCGAGAACCTGAGCCTTGTCTGCTCCGGTTTTTGCGACCCCGGGGTGACAAAAGTGATTGTAGGCTTCATTCTTGCCGCAATAGTGGGATTTGTCATTATCGGAGGCGTAAAGAGCATATCAAAATGCTGCACGACGCTTGTTCCGTTCATGGCAATATTCTATGTAGCAGGATGCATATACATACTGTGCGTCAACCACGCCTACATATTCGACGCTATACGCTTGATTGTCGGCGAGGCATTCTCAATCAAGGCAGTCGGGGGAGGCACTACCGGCACAGTCATCATGATGGCCGCACGCTATGGTATCGCCCGTGGATTGTTCTCCAATGAGTCGGGAATGGGTTCCGCCCCTATTGTAGCCGCAGCGGCACAGACAAAGAATCCCGTCCGCCAGGCCCTTGTATCATCAACAGGCACCTTTTGGGATACTGTCGTTATATGCGCCATAACAGGGTTAGTGGTGGTTACAAGCATACTCGCCTATCCGCACATCGACCGTTCAGATGGAGGAATGCTGACAAAGGAGGCATTCGGCATGATACCCTACATCGGCACGCCAATACTTACCTTCGGAATCATTACCTTCGCCTTCTCAACCATATTGGGTTGGAGCTACTATGCAGAACGCGCGATTGAATACTTAGGCGGACGGCGCACCATCTTCTGCTATCGGGTCGTATGGATACTCATGCTTGTGGTGGGTTCCACAATGGGACTCGGACTTGTTTGGGACATCGCCGACCTGATGAACGCCCTCATGGCAATACCGAACCTGATTTCACTGCTTTTGCTATCGGGAGTTTGCGCCAAAGAGACACAATACTATTTATGGGAAAACCATTTAAATGATAATGCATGATACACGATCTTTGTATAATAATGCTTACCGCCGGCATAACAAGCCTGCTGTTTAAGATTTTCAAGCAACCGGTTGTACTGGGATACATCGTGGCCGGAATGATTGCCGGACCACACATGTTCGGCTCTTCATGGATCAACGACACCTCAAGCGTGGACACATGGGGCGAAATCGGAGTCTTGTTCCTTTTGTTCTCCATGGGACTGGAATTCAGTTTCAAGAAATTGCTGCAAATGGGCAGCACCGCCCTAATTGCCGCAGGCACCATCGTAGTCGGCATGATGTCAACCGGATTCATTGTCGGCCGCTTGCTTGGATGGGATGAAATAAACTCACTCTTCCTCGGCGGCATGCTCTGTATGTCTTCAACCACAATTGTGTTCAAGGCAATAGAAGACATGAACCTTGGCAGCCATAAGTTCGCAAAGGTGGCGTTTGGCATTCTTATCGTTGAAGACCTGTTTGCCGTAGTCCTAATGGTGTTACTGTCGTCAATCGCCGTCAAGAAACAGTTCGAAGGCGAGCAGCTGTTGCTTGAAATCGGCAAACTCGTGGCTTACCTCATCTTATGGTTCGTAATAGGTATAGCGATCATTCCAACCTTCCTCAAGAAATTCCAAAAACAACTCAACGACGAAACGCTGACCATCTTCACTATCGGACTGTGCCTTGGCATGGTGTTGCTGGCAATGGAAGCCGGATTCAGCTCAGCCCTCGGAGCGTTCGTCATGGGGTCGATACTCGCTGAAACCATCGAGGCGGAACACATAGAGCGGCTCGTGCTTCCAATCAAGAACATGTTCGGTTCAATATTCTTCGTGTCGGTAGGCATGATGATCAATCCGCAACTACTGCTTGACTATTGGTTCCCTATAGTGATCATTACAATAACAGTCATCATCGGACAAATAATATTCGCATCGTTGGGCACACTGCTTTCAGGCCAGTCACTACGAGTCAGTTTGCAGACCGGTTTTTGTTTGGTTCAAATCGGAGAGTTCGCGTTTATCATAGCCAACTTCGGCCAGTCGGCGGGAGTGACCGACCCGTCACTCTATCCCATAGTCGTCGCAGTCAGTGTCATTACCACCTTCCTCACACCTTTCATCATGCAGTTGTCGGGACCAGCCGAGAAATTCCTCAACAAGCACCTTAGTCCAGGAATAAAGCTTTTCATCGATAACTACTCCACACGTCGTAACACTATCAGCCACGACAGCCTGTGGAACACATACATACGCAAGGTGGCCTCATCTGTAGTCGTTTCGGGCATCATCATAGTGTTCATATTCATCGTGTACTTCCGCTATATCCATCCATTCATTACGTCACACACCGAACTGCTTCAGCGGCTTTTCTCGTCAGACACATCGCTGTTCATCATGAAGGCTCTGTCATTGATCATCCTGCTGTCAATCACATCGCCATTCATTTACAACGTAATGTCGAAATACAGGATGACAAAGGAAGCTCGCGAATTGTGGAATTCAAGCAACGCACAGAAAGCGTGGCTCTTCGGACTAAATTTCATCCGTATCATCGCAGGTATTTTCATCGTATCTTATGCCATCACAAACATCTTCACCCTGACATCGGGCATGATAGTCGCAGTATCAATCCTGATAGCGTCAATCATTATGTTCTCAAGGTTTGTAAAGCGGCAGTCGAAAGGCCTGGAAGACCAATTTAACCAGAATCTTACCGCACGCGAAGAATCGGCAAAGAAGAAACGCCCTATCGGACGTGAATTCGAAAACAGCCTGCTTCCACTCGACATACACATATCCGACTTCACCGTCCCGGCAGACTCATCCTTTGCGGGAAAGACGCTCAGCCAACTCGGCATACGCAAAAATTCAGGCGCAAGCATCGTACGGATTATTCGCGGAGGCGTATTCACCAACATACCAGGTGGCAACAACCACGTGTATCCTGGCGACCAGATTGTTGTTGCTGGAACAGACGAGCAAATCGACAAGTTCAAGAACATGATCGAAACCAGCAAAGTCAGTCCCGAAACCAACAAAGGCACACACCCATACGTCACTCTTGAGCAATTCACTATCGACAGTGACAACCCGTTGGTAGGCAGGACCATTTTGGAATCGAACATTCGCGACAAGGCACAATGCATCGTCATGGGAATCAAACGCGCAGGAGGTTACATAATGAACCCTGAGCCGAGTCTCACCTTTGAGAAAGATGACATCGTAATTGTAGCAGGTGAGACAGAAAAGCTGAAAGAGTTTCTTGGCAAGGACAATAAAGATAAAGGAAACAACAAGTAACACCGTCCGCACAACGTGGACATAAACATAACTAATATGGGAAGCATTCTCGATATAATCAAAGGCATCAAGCAAGTCACAAAAAACGATTCTGTTCAGAATCTGACTGAAGCTGCGAAGAATGCCAAATCGCTTGACATCAAGAAGATAGTCGATGAAGCGGTAAAAAAGATAGGTCACGCCAACATTATAGTCGCAGGCAAAACAGGAGTGGGCAAAAGCACGCTTGTCAACGCTGTGTTCAAAGGCAATATCGCCGAAACAGGCGTAGGCAAGCCAGTCACCCAATATATAAAGGAATATACCAAAGCAGGCGAACCAGTTCACATATTCGACACAAAAGGATTCGAACTCGTCGGCTACAAAGACGCCATTAAGGAACTAACTGCCGAAATCGAACGGCGCAAGCGCACTGGCAACCCTGAAGAATTCATACATCTTGCATGGTTCTGCATCAGCAACGACGGCAAGCGATTGGAAAAGGCGGAAAGCGAGTTTATCAATGAATTGTCAAAAGAGATCCCGGTAGTCGTTGTACTGACCAAGAGTGTAGACACAAAACTCGAATTCTACAATCTCGTAAAAAATGAATGTCATTCAGCGACAAACGTCATACGCGTGCTCGCCCTGCCTTACGAGACACCAATCGGTACGATTCCCGCCTTCGGACTGGAAGAACTCATTGAGCACACCTATGAAATCGTACCCGACATAGCGAAGGCGGCGCTCGCCGCCGCACAGAAAGTAAACGATAAAATAACAAAGAAGGCGGTAGACAAGATTATCGCCGTAGCCGCAGCAAGCGCGGCAACCGTCGGGGCGACCCCGATTCCATTCAGTGACGCCGTACTCCTCGCTCCAATACAGATTGGCATGATAGCCAGCCTGAGCAAGGTGTTGAAAATCGACGCAGACAAAACATTCATCACCACCCTCATTTCGAGTGCGGCAGGCGTACTCGGAGCCACTGTCACAGGACGGGCGGTAGTACGCGGACTTATCAAGGCTATTCCCGCCGCCGGAAACATTATAGGCGGAACCATCAGTGCCATAACAGCCAGCGTGCTGACATCGGGCATGGGCTATGCCTATTACAACGCAGTGAAAATAGTGCAAGGCTCTGGAGGAGACATCAATCCACAAAAACTTGCCGATGCGTTCCGTGAACAATTGAAGAACATAAAACTGAAATAACTAAAGCACAGGACGAACTCTACCCGTCTTTAGACTAAATCAATATTTGTCCTCCGGATACATTTCATTGTTATAAACACTGCGAGGACACAGTTCTATGTAATCGAACGCGAACTCGCCACCAGTTTCAAGTTTTTGCTGAACTCGTACATAATGTTCTGTCTTCCCGTCTGAGTGGAATGTGGTGAAAATCTTACGAAGTGGAGTCGCATGCGTCCGTAAAATATCACGAGAACTCATTCCGTCAGTACCAGCGCCTCCATATGATCCAGGACCTTTCATCCATCCACGGTTGTGCAACGCTCTGTCGTAGGCGTTAATCGACTCATCATCGCCAAGTTCGGAATCAGACCTCCATCCTATACTTGGATCAGCCCCCCCCAACCGCATATCGACAGGAATGCCACAAGGAGCCCCATCAAGATACACCTGGATAATTCCACGTCGAGTGAATCCGACACATATACCAACGCGGAACTCATACTCGCCCTCTGGCACAGGTGGAAGTTTAAACGTCACATCATACATGCCATTGATTATGACCTCATCACCTTGATAGTCCCAGAAGCTCAAATAACGCGGACGTACGTGCAGATGAGTTGTCACGTCAGAGTATTGGAAATTCTTTATAGAACCCGACTTGAAACCGAGGCATGTATTCGGATTTTGAGACGTATTGGCACTTGTGTTAGGTATTCCGTATAGAGGATTGGTGCAGTTTGTTGAATGCCCGCGCGCCCCACTTGTCATGAAGTCAGGAGACAACGTGGAAGCGTCAATGCGCAAGCGTTCATTAAGGACTACTTCCTGAGTGTTTCGTCCATAGTCAATTATATCTGTAATATAATGGTATACTCCGTTCACCGCCATCTGGTTGATGCCGGCTTCACTCGGTGATAGTATTCTTGCTCCAGCCACAAACACGCCGCGTTCGTCCCTTCGGTTTTGTATGCCGCGGCGATTTACGTAACGACCAGCCTGTGAGCCTGCAGGATATGACACCTTCATTAACGAATAAGGCATCATGGTCTCATAGTAGTCAGTGACATCTATGTGACGGCGTTCAAAACAGTTGAGAGCCACATTGTCCACCGTAAGTGAGTTGTATATGCCACGGAATGGAAGGAAATGGTACGACACAAAGCGGTTGAGTGAGTTACGGCGGTCGGTCTCATCAGTCACATCAGCATCATCCGGGTACATGTCGTCATACACTTCCTTCGCATACGCACGCAGGTCGTCAAGCGTATAGATGCCATGTTCGGCGTACACACTGTTAGGTTCAATGAAGCCGGTGTAGCAGAAGTAACGCTTCTCCATGTACGACACGATGTCGTAGTAGCCAGAGCCTGAAAGCACCGCCGTTCCCTCTTCAAAGGAGTCGGGACTACAATAATAGCTATCATCTATGTAATTCATCATCGAGTCGTTCATGTGCGTAACCAGCAAGGCATTGTAGAAGAGGGAGATCGTCGAGTCTTTGGCCAAAAAGTCGGGCAACATGGAAGATGTAGTGCCAATGACCTTGTCGACTGTATGCACCACCCCGTTCTCAACCGAGTCATCCGCAATTATTATCCTTGCGCTCTGATTAATGTAATATGCGATATATGTTTGACCAGGGAAAGACACTGTGTCAGAATCGACTGTAATGGTCAAATACCTATCAAGCATATTCATAGTTGGAAGAGTCGCATCTGAGAAGTCCGTGGTAAAGTAAGACTGCTCAATAATATGATTAGCGGCAATCGTGTCGCAGTCTTCAGCGGTAAGTTCGTCAATTGACGACATGCCCCTACCCTCCAAATATTCATCTACGGCATCATTGGTCGGGGCGAACACGGTATATGAACCGTATGTTCCTAACAGGTCAAAACTGACAATGTTCGACTTTTGTATGATTTGTACGAATTCGTCATACAGGTCTGGATTGTTACTGAGATACGTATTAGCCATATCTCCTTTGGCCGTGTAATAGTTCTCTGCACCAGGATCATCTGAGCAACTTGCAAGTAAGGCCATTATCGCCAGTACGGCTATTATTCCCTTCTTCATATCTTAATTAGTTTTTTCAAAGTCAGACATTATTTGTACAAAGTTAGTGATTCGATTTTATTTGTCAAACAATAATAGTAAAAAATACGCAAAAGGACGGGATATATTCGCAATTATTGTTTACCTTTGCTCTATGTTCTAAACTTCTTTGCTTCATACTGAACCAAGAAGTGTTGGATTGGAAATTATCAACAACAATTATAAAAAGATAATAAGCATGAAGACAATTATTTATGTAATGAAGGCTGCCACAGTCATTTTTGCAACGTGTTGCCTTTCGACTTGTAGCACTGATGAATACGGAAAAGACGATGAAGGTATAGATGAGGAGCAAGTTAACAATATCGCGCCTTTTTCCCAATTGTATGACAAAGAAGGAAAGCCGATCCTCATCCAACAAGTTGGACAAATGAAATTCACGTTCGACGATAGCGGAAAGTTGACCGCTTATACAAAAGAAGGTATAAACCATATACT
>CAZHZH010000063.1:0-16146 GCA_964537205.1 uncultured Bacteroidaceae bacterium | reverse complement strand
GCCTGCAAAGGTAACATTTTTATTTATAACCACACCTTTTTGCTACTGAGCCCATTTTATAACTTTGCATTTGCCTACATGACCATGCAATTCAGAAAATAATACGGGCGGCAATAAAATAATTTGTTTATAACTTGCCTGAGTCAAAGATTCTATGTAATTTTGTAGGAAATAACTCGTAAACATGGAAGGAAACTATGTTATTAACAACAACTCCAACAATTGAAGGTTGTCCCATCAAGGAATACTTCGGCGTGGTGACAGGTGAGACAATCATCGGCGCGAACGTCATCAAGGACTTCTTCGCTGGCATCAGGGACGTTATTGGCGGACGCGCCGCAAGCTATGAGAAGGTACTCGTAGAGGCTAAGGAATCGGCGTTGAAAGAGATGACCGAACATGCGCAGGATTTGGGTGCCAACGCCATTGTAGGCATCAACCTGAACTATGCGACTATCGGTGAAACTTCAACAATGCTAATGGTGAGCTGCAGCGGGACTGCGGTGAGAATCGACTTGTAAGGAATGGACAAAGTTAGGATTTGGGACAAGGATTTCGAACTATCCATCACGGGTGAGACAATACAGGAACGCATCCGGCTCATAGCTGACAAAATCAACACCGACTACAAGGGGAAAAGCCCCGTTCTCGTTTGCATCTTGAACGGAGCTTTCATGTTCGCTGCCGACCTCGTACGCTATCTCAATTTCCTACCAGAGGTTTCGTTTGCACGATTCGCATCGTACGAGGGAACTCAAACTACAGGTACGGTGAAGGAGTTGATGGGCGTAACAACCGACTTGAAGGACAGAGACGTGATAATAGTGGAGGACATAGTGGACACGGGCGTAACCATGAGCCACCTACTGCCAAAAATCCATGCGATGGGAGCGCGGTCGGTGGAAATAGCGAGCCTGCTGAGAAAGCCCGGAAAGTTGAAAACCGACTTGAATGTCAAGTATTGTGCCATGGACATACCCGACGACTTCATTGTAGGCTATGGGTTGGACTATGACGGCTTGGGAAGGAACTTGAAAGATATTTACACGCTGGTAAAGCAGTGACGGCGGATGACGGCGGATGACGACCGATGACGACCGACGACTCCATACCACACATTATTATATATATAGGATTTTCAAAACAAGTACACAAACAAATAAAAGATGAAGAATATAATTATATTTGGTGCCCCAGGTTCGGGGAAAGGCACTTACAGCGACGAAATAGTGAAACGCTACGGAATGGGACATATCTCAACAGGCGACGTGCTTCGCGCTGAAATAAAGCGCGGCTCGGAATTGGGCAAGACCGCCCAGGAATACATACAAGAAGGCAAACTGATTCCCGACGACTTAATGATAGACATACTCGCCAAGACTTACGACGAACAGCCGGAGGGTAGGGGAGTCATCTTCGACGGCTTTCCACGCACCATAGCACAGGCGGAGGCATTGAAGAAGATGCTTGCCGACAGGAAGCACGACATGGGAGTGATGCTTGAACTGATTGTCGACGAGAACACGCTCATGGCACGATTGCTGAATCGCGCGAAAGAACAAGGCAGATCTGACGACAATGAGGAGACCATCAAGAAGAGGTTCAATGTGTACCATAATCAGACTGCGCCTCTAACTGACTGGTTCGAGAAGGAAGGAATACGTCATTCGTTCACATGGGAAGGAAGCAAGGAAAAGATGCTCGACAATATTTTCGCTTTCCTCGACAGTCTGAAATAACTTGTTTTGCCGCCGTCCCATTAACTGGGTGCGAATTCATTAAACGTTTAGAAATGAGATGGAAACAAACTTCATTGACTATGTGAAGATCTACTGCCGCTCAGGAAAGGGCGGACGCGGATCGGCTCACTTGCACCGTGCCAAATACATGCCGAAGGGCGGTCCCGATGGTGGAAACGGAGGTAATGGCGGTAATGTGGTACTTCGAGGCAACCATAATTACTGGACGTTGCTGCACCTGCGCTACGAACGTCATGCCTACGCCGAACATGGGGAAAACGGCTCGAAGGAAAAGTGTACTGGAAAGAAAGGTGCTGACAAAGTGATTGAGGTGCCGCCTGGCACTGTGGCTTACAACGCCGAGACGGGTGAGTATATTTGCGATGTGACGGAAGACGGACAAGAGGTGGTTCTGCTTAAAGGCGGACGCGGAGGCTTGGGCAATATCAATTTCGCCACTCCCACCAATCAGGCACCAAGATACGCACAACCAGGCGAGCCTATGAGGGAGATGGAGGTCATACTCGAACTGAAGCTCCTCGCTGATGTCGGTTTGGTAGGCTTCCCCAACGCCGGTAAGTCGACCCTTGTTTCAGCCATTTCATCAGCCAAGCCCAAAATAGCGAATTACCCTTTCACCACTCTTGAACCCTCATTGGGAATCGTACCTTATCGCGACGGAAAATCGTTTGTGATAGCCGACATTCCTGGCATCATAGAAGGAGCAAGCCAGGGAAGGGGGTTGGGACTGCGATTCTTGAGGCATATTGAACGCAACTCGCTTTTGTTGTTTATGGTGCCGTGTGACTCTGACGACATAAAGAAGGAATATGAAATACTGCTAAACGAACTCACGACGTTCAATCCCGAGCTTCTCGACAAGGGACGAGTGCTGGCGGTTACTAAGTGTGACCTGCTCGACAACGAGTTGATGAATATGCTCAAGGCGACCATCCCGACCGACATTCCTGTAGTGTTCATTTCCGCTGTGACAGGTTTCGGACTCGACGAGCTGAAGAATGTCCTATGGAGAGAGATGAACAGCGACAGCAACAAGATCGCAGCCTTGGTCACAAAGGAGACTATCGTGCATCGTAATCGTGACATGTCGAAGTTTGACGAGTTGGCCGACGATGATGCGGGATGGGACGAAGAGGCTGACGGCGATGAAATAGAAGAACTTGAAGACTTTGAATATGAGGATTAGCGACGGATTATTGGAATATCAAGTCGATGATAATGTAACCGCTTTCACAACAACACGTGAAGGCGGTTGTAGTATCGGAGCGTACGCCTCGTTCAATGCCAACATGTATTGTGGTGATGACATAAGGTGTGTCAGGCAGAATCAGTTGACGCTTTGCCGCAAATTGGGAATATCTCATGAAAGTCTTATCATTCCACACCAGGTGCACGATACGAACATAGCCGTTATTGACAAGCAGTTCCTAAACAAAAGTGAGGCGGTGAGAACCCAGGAGCTTGACGGCGTTGACGCTTTAGTTACTGACCAATGCCAAGTGGCGGTTTGTATCTCAACTGCCGATTGTGTGCCTGTCATCGTTTACGATGCGGTTCATCATACAGCGGCCGTGATTCATGCGGGTTGGAGGGGAACAGTCAGCCGGATAGTGGAGAAGGTGATGGACAGGATGAACGAACTTTACAACACACAGGGGGAAGATTGCAAGGCCGTGATAGGTCCAAGCATTAGCATCGACTGCTTTGAAGTCGGCGACGAAGTGTATGAAGCGTTCAAAACTTCTGGCTTCGACATGGATCGCATCGCAGCAAGGTATCAGAGCCAGGGCGGAACGAAAGGGAAGCGGTGGCATATCGACTTATGGGAGTGCAACCGCTTGCAACTTGAAAGTAAAAAAATAAATACCGGCAATATTCTCATCGCCGGTATCTGTACTTATAAAAACTATAACCGTTTATTTTCTGCAAGACGCATGGGAATCAAATCCGGAAGACTCTTAACAGGTGTCATACTTCGATGACGACTCCCTGCACGGGTCTGTCGGACGGAACCTCCTTGTCACTACTCTCCGATAATGGCCTTACGGATCTTAGCCAGCTGTTTGTCCACCTTGTCGAGTTTGTACAGCTGCCAATTGTTCCTGTCAATCCCTAATCCCGCCGGGGCGAGTAACGACTCATAATCGATATCGTCAGTCGTGTCGACATATCTGCGAAGCTGCGTCAGCTCCTGACCTGCGACTTCCTTGGCCGCCTGCCAGAATTCCTCCTCTGTAAAGCCACGTTTCAATTCTTTATAATAGCGGTTGTACAACAGGCGCATCAGGTCGTCCAAACCTTTCTCCAAGTTTGTCAGCCGGCGTATCTCAATATCAAAGAACAGACCGAATACGGGTCCCTTGTCATAGTATGATATGACGTTTTCCGATTGATTGAAGAAGTTCAGCCATATATCGTAGCTGCTTTGGCGCAGGCTCATGTGCTTGTGTCCTTCAGCAGTCTCGATGGTGCGAATGGAACCGGAAATATCGTTGAGCAGATAGTCGCCGTCGATAATGCCGCAGTTTAAGAGGATGCGGTTCTCATAATAGCAGGTGAATCCCTCGCTGACCCAGAGCAGGGTGGTGTAACACTCGTGGCTGTAGTCAAATGGTCCGAGTTCGAACGGACGTATGCTCTTTACGTTATAAAGGTGGAAGTACTCATGCGTTACAAACGACAAGTGCCGAAGATATTCATCACGATTCCTGAACTTGTATGAACCTCCGGTGTAACATGCCTGCGAGTTGAGATGTTCAAGTCCGCCTCCGCCTCGTCCGAGGTGAATCATGCAATAGTTGTCGTAAGGAACGTCGCCGATAATATGTGTCGCCTCGCTCACAATCTTTTTAAAGTCGTCCTTGAATGTTGTTTCGTCGTAACCCTCGGGAGTGAGGATGGCGAACTCGTAGTCGTGACCTTCGTGGGTGAAACGCTCTACATACTGGTTGCCAAGCAATATGGGAGAATCGAACAGTGTGTCGAAGTTCGGCGCGGTGAACTTGCGATTCTTTCCTTTGTTCTCACCGACGGGCTTTAATCCGGTACTTGCCTGCTCTAACCCCTCAGGCATGATGTATGTCACATCGACCTTATGCCCTTTGTCGTTGATGAAGTACATGAAAACGCCGTTGGGGGCGATAAAGACAGATTTGTCTTCAACATAGCTTTCAGCCACTGAATGGTTTTTCGCCTCCACGCGGTAGCTGACATTCAATGTGCTGCCTTCCATGTTGATTGCCCATTGGTTCTTTGATGTTTTTGTCCATTTCAATGCGGACCCATCCGCTTTTACAGCCTTGAAGTCGGAAAGATACTTCGGATAGTCCATTATCATGTAGTATCCGGGAGCCCAAACAGGCATTTCAAGAGTCATAGTCTCGTTTATGGGACTGTCGAATTCAACGTTCAAGCTTACGTACAAGTAGCTGCCGCGTTGGTCAATGCTGACTACATAATCCATCTTGTATGCCGGCAGTGCTTGCGCTATAAGCGCAGGCAGCGCGAACAGGAGGAAAAGTAGGATTCGTTTTACTTGATTCATAAATATCTAATTAGTAGGATTTATCGTCCGCACGTATCATTTGTCACCATGGATGAATTGTCCATTATTCGTCGTCAACCCCTTCGTCTTCCACATCTTCCGCGCTGGCAATATCTTCAAAGTCTTCTATTTGCGGATTCTCCTCATCTATAGAGATGTCCTCGTCGTCATCTTCAACATCGTCGTTGTTGTCGATATCCTCATCTAGTTCTTCATCGTTGTCAGAATCGTCATCGTCATCCTTGTCCGACTTTGAATGTGAGCTGAGTGATGATGAGAAATGCTCCTTTTCCATTTTCGGTTTTTCCTTGAGGAAGATGGCCTCAATCCATGTGCCCCTCGCAATTTCGAGAGCCTCATAGCCGTTAGACTTGCGACGGTCTATTATGCCGCCTTTTCTGTGCATAGCAGCTTGTGGAAGCGTGCTGCTGTCGACATAGAACGCGCTTTCTATGATATCTTGAATAGGCAACGGAAGACCTTTCCAGCCTGTTCCGAGATTGTTCTTTATGAGTTCAAGCACCTCCACCGGTGACAGGTGCCATATATTCTCCATTGTCAGGTCGGTGATCTTCTTTATCTGGTGCTTGCGTATCGCGATTGCGTTTATAGTGTCATCAGCCGATGACGGGTAGCCGAATATCTTGAATTTCGACTCCTCAAGCGACGCTACAAGATGCTTGTCGGATTTATTGATGAATTGAATGTCGAAGACTGGACGAATGATATTCATATACTTATTCCTGTTCTCCGCCCAATGTATGGTCTTCCTTCCCTCAATGAGCATATTGTATATCCCGTCGACATCCACATCCCACACGTTGCCTTTCGTCAGTGTGGAGATCGAGGCACTGTCGTCATCGATGAGAAACTCAGGGCGTTCATCATGCCTCCTCCTGTTCCTCACAATTTTTGGCGGAACTTTCTTTTCGATCACAGGAATCGTCGGAGGAACCGTGGGCTTCACATTGTCTTCTTCCATACGGTCTTCTTCCTCTTCGGCTTGCGTGTATATTTCGTCATATTTGGCAAATGGCGAGGTAGAGGCTATGCGGTCGAGCCGGTCGCTTACTTCTTGTTCCTTTTCTTTTTCTTCGGCGATGATTTTGCCCATTTCGATTGAAGGGGCGGGCTTTATCGCATTTTCCTTCTCAGCCTTTGAATTGCTCGAATCGTCTTTCTTATCCGCCGTACCCTGATCTGGCTCGCTGTCATCCGCTGCTTTCTTATCAGCCGCACTGTCATTCGCTACAGGCGCATTGCTGTCATTGGAGATGGCGGATTCCGGCTCGTTTGCCGCCTTGTCGCCTGCTTCCGCTTTATCCTTATCCGCTTTTGACTTCTTTTTATTGGCCTTTTCCTTCTTGGGCTTCTCCTTATTTGATTTCTCTTCCGCAGACACCGCACTGTCAGCATCGCTTTCTGCGTCAGCTTGTTTTGTCTTCTTGGCCTTTTCCTTCTTAGGGCTTTTTACCTTTGTGGAAGACTCGTCCTCGACTTTTGCTTCGGTTTCAATTGGTTTGTCATCAGAAGTTGGAACTTCCTTTGCCTTCTTGCTCTTACTTTTTTCCGGTTTGGTTTCGGCTGCAGTTTGTTCCGTCGCCACGCTGGCTTCAGCGACGTTGGCGTCATTCACCTTGTCTTCATTAGCCTCAACGGTGTCGGCGTTATCCGCCTTCACTGCATTGGCGGCCTTTAACTTTCTCTTCTTTGGTTTGACAGGTTCAGCCGCTACAATATCATTCTTCGGTTCTGACTTTTCGTTTTTTTTGTTGGAACTCATATATTTATATCTAATATCTTACAATCTTTGATTAAGAAATCATTTGATGACAATAATCTCTATTTACATGCATAAGCATGTACGTTTATTTTGCCGCAAAATTACAATATAATTTTAAATGCACAATAGTTTTGACGCAACTTTGTGTTGAAAACAATTCTTTTTGTTTCTTCGCATGAAGATATTGATATTGTTCGTGTTGAAAGAATGTATTTACTTGATTATTCAAAAATTTATTGCTACCTTTGCGCACAAACAAATATCAGTTCATCAAACACATCTAAGAAGAAAAAAATTAGCAGAGATGAAAAGAATAGTCTTTTTAGTTACTACGATCCTGTTATCAGCAGTATCATATTCACAAATAGAGCGTCCGAAACTGGTCGTCGGACTTGTAGTTGACCAGATGAGATGGGATTATCTGTACTATTATTACGATCAGTTCCAAGAAGGCGGCTTACGACGCCTTGTGGACGACGGTTATAGTTTTGAGAATACAATGATAAACTATGTGCCCACTGTCACGGCCATAGGTCATGCCAGCATTTATACAGGAGCCACTCCTGCCTTGCACGGCATCGCCGGCAATGAGTACCATATATGCGACACCATGACTTATTGCGTCTATGACAATACTGTCAAGAGTGTTGGCTCTAACAGTTCGTCGGGGCAGATGTCGCCTCGCAATCTTCTTGCCGGAGGCATCGGCGACGTGTTGAAGATAGCCACAGATTACAAAGCGAAGGTGTTTGGTGTGGCACTGAAAGACCGCGCCTCAATATTGCCCGCTGGTCATGCCGCCGACGCAGCCTATTGGTGGGATACGTCAGCAGGACATTTTGTCTCGTCTACGTATTATATGAAAGAACTGCCTGAATGGGTGAAACAGGTCAACAAGAAGGTTGGAGTTGCTCCCGGAACGGACGTAAAGACAACAGCGGCAGGAGTAACGAAAACATTCGAGATGGCAGAGGCGTTGCTTGAAAATGAAAATATCGGAACAGACGAAGTTACCGACCTGCTTGCAATAAGCATTTCTTCAACCGATGCCATCGGACACGCCTATGGCACACGCGGCAAAGAGAACAAGGACGCCTATATGGAACTCGACCGCCAATTGGCGCATTTCTTCCAAGTGCTTGACAACAAGGTGGGTCGTGGCAATTATCTGCTTTTCCTTTCGGCCGACCATGGCGGTGCGCACAATCCCAACGTCCTAAAAGCCAACAAGATGCCTGCCGGCGGACTTGAGATGTGGAATTATCTGAAAACTGTTGAGCAGTCGGTGGAGAAAGCGTTCGGAGTCAAAGACCAGCTGATTATGGAAGAAAACGCCACCCGTATTTATCTTAATCATAAGAACATAGCACGGAACGGACTGTCGCTCGACGCTGTAAAGCAGGCTGTCGTCAATGAACTCGAGAAGAATCCGCACATTCTATACGCCGTAGATTATGACAAGGTACTCACCACATCGATTCCTATGCCGATCCGCGAGCGAATAGTGTATGGCTACAACAAGAAACGCAGCGGTGACATAATATACATTGCCAATGCTAATTGGGAGAATGTAAGCGACGCTGCCGATTATGTTGGTACCACACATTCGCAATGGAATCCATACGACTCCCATATCCCGTTTGTCCTATATGGATGGCATGTCGGACATGGTCAGACATCCGACCCCGCTTACATCGTGGACATCGCGCCGACGATATGCGCCATGCTTCACATACAGATGCCAAACAGTTGCGTCGGCAACGCGAAACAGGTTAAGGGCGGTCTGCAATAACATGGCCCCAGGGCATAAATAGAGCATAACGAATATCATAAACAACTTCTACTTCTAACTATCTAATCAACCTATGGTAAGAAAGACTTTCACGCTGCTTGCATTCCTGTCGTCGTGTTGTACGTTAACGGCGCAAACCACTGCAAGCGGCAATATGGCAACAAATGCGCATGC
Source organism: uncultured Bacteroidaceae bacterium (assembly GCA_964537205.1). GTDB lineage: Bacteria > Bacteroidota > Bacteroidia > Bacteroidales > Bacteroidaceae > Colivivens. The sequence goes on along the minus strand of CAZHZH010000063.1, from coordinate 7,093 downwards.
GCCGATCGTTGCGTACAATATCAGTGACCAAGGTGTCGAACAGCCTGTCAGATGGGGCATAGATACAGCCTGGCGATGGAGTTGGTGGCCATTGAGGGCTACTAATCACATGAAAGAATGTGTCAGCTTGGGAAGGGTTACGATTGATCCCCGGGTGAGTGGGAACAACACGTCGCTTACTTCTGACCAGAAGTCGGGACTCGACGAACAATTGGGTTGGCTGGTCAAGGCGGGGGTGACAGACTTGTATTTACTTGCGGGTAATGCAAGCGGAACCGCATGGAGTACATCTTACCGTACAGCGTTCATTAACGACATTGCCCTTGCCGTGGAATACTTGCAGAATAAGGGGTACTCTGTCGTCGCAATATCTCCCTTTAACGAACCTGACTACGGAGCAAACAACGCGCCTTCGGCTTCCGAAATGGCTGTCGTCGCGAATCTTATGCACCAGAATGAAACGCTTAAGGATATAGATGTCGCCGGACCGAGCTGTCTTAATCCAGATTATGCATACTCATGGTGGAACACTATGAAGGAGGCGGTCGATATAGGCAATACGCATCAGTTGGCAGGGTCGTTCGATAACTTCGCAAACTTTTATGCCGTAGTCCAGTCCGATGGGAAAAAGTCTGCCGGCGATGAGCTTCATAACATCAACGACGCACTTGTAGGTATGAACTACGGTATGTCGGCAGGTATATGGTGGTCTGACTTCGGAGGGTACACACGTGCGGAATTAGGACGGACGAGCAATAATGGAACGCGCATAGCATATAGGGAGAACCGCAACGCGTGGACTACCGCCGCCGTTTTCAAATGCGGCTCGGAGAATCTCGTCGAGGCTTTTCTTGGAACTTCCGAACGCCAGGCAGGTGAGTCCGCCTTCACCTTTGTGTCGCAAGACCGCCTTGCCTATTATGACGGAAACGGACCTTATTATGAATACACAAAGGCCACCAAGGGGGGTACAGGCTATCAAGTGGGACAGACCAACTCAGAGTGTGTTATTGAAATAACTTATGGCGAGGACGTACCTGTCGGCGCGATTACCGGTTCATTCAAGATTGTAAACAAGGCTACCGGTCGTCTGCTCACCGCCAACAATCTTTCAAACAACAGTGATGTCGGTCAATCAGCGGAGTCGGCGGGGCGTTATCAAACTTGGAACATCAAACCTCTCAGTGAAATCGACGCGGGCGATTTTAGTTATGTCACTATAACGTGTTCGCGGAACACGTTACTTTATCTCGACGGAGTGAAGTATGGTGGCGATAATGGCGCGCGGGTGCTTGTATACCAAGGTGGAGGAAATGAGTGTGAACGCTGGCACCTCCGATATATGGGCGACGGGTATTACGTCATAACAAATCATGATAGCGGACTTTCACTCGAAGGGAGCAGTGACAACAGTTCATCAACAACTACCGGCGTAGTACAATGGGAACGTACGGGCAGCGACCGGCAGCTGTGGCATTTCGTACCAGCTGACGCTACGGTCGACCAGGTGAAGCCCACAACTCCGACAGGTTTGAATGCCACTCCTCTTTCTGCGAGTGTGCGGCTTTCTTGGAACGCCAATTCAGACAACGACCTGCTTGGGTATATGATATACAGATACAATGAGTCGGCACGAATATGGGAAACCATCGCCAGGCAGGTGACCGACACTGTATTCATCGACAACATGTCTCCTAAGGACCATACATTCCGCTACCGTATTCGCGCCGTTGACAAGGCATGGAACGTCAGCGAGCCTTCAACTGAGGTGTCGTGCCGTCACGGAAATGATTCAACCAAGATAGCGCACTGGAAGTTCGCAAGTGACTTGAATGACATTTGCGATAATCGATTCGACGCGGTAGGGCAGAGTATCGCGTTCGAGTCCGATGGTGTGCACGATGGCATCACCTTCAATGGAACTGACAGCTATGTAAATCTGCCGTATAATGTGGGCGACATGCCTTGCCTTACGTTCTGCGCATGGGTCAATCCTAATAGTGCCACAGCGTGGCAGCGTATTTTTGATTTCGGCAACAGCACGGACAACTATATGTTTCTCACTCCGTCAAACGGCAGCAGACTGCGTTTTGAAATCTGTCATGATGGCGATAAACAAGGACTGAACGCGACAAAGCGACTTGCCACTGGGACATGGACTTTTGTCGCTTTGACTATCGACAACGACAGCGTGAAAATATATTTGAACGGAGACCTTAATGCCGCTTCGGGCGATATTGCCTATCGTCCCGACGACGTGAATCCTTTGCTCAGTTATATCGGCATGTCAATGTTCGACGCCGATCCGATGTTCAGCGGCATGATAAGCGATGTCAGCCTTTATAATTACGCGCTTTCTGCCGACAGCATAAAGCGGCTTTATTACAGCAGCCAGACTTCATCGGCGACAGATTTGCTTGCACAGCCAATGTATAAAAACACACGCCAATCGCTTCAAAAGGCACTCGACAATGTGAATGCGGCTATTACCGACGGCAATACCGACGGCATTTCAACCTTGCTTTCAACATTGAACACTGCGATGCAGAACGCACAGAAGTCGATCTCGGCATATCAGCCACTCGGACAAATCCTCGCATGGTCGAGGCAGACTGCCACCGAACACCCGCAGGACAACACATCGGCGCAGTCATCCTACGACGCGGCGTACAATGAGGCGGAAACCTATTATAAGGATGGCGAATATAGTAACGCGCGCATCTCATTGCAAGTAGCCGACGTCCGCACTTTCACCAACCGGTATGTAATGACCGACGCTACATCAACCGCAACTGAGGACAATCCAATCGACATCTCATATCTGCTTATTAACGACGACTTTGAGAGTGGAACGTCGGACTACTGGACCATCACGTCAAGCACCTCTGGATATAAGGGAAATCTCGGATACGGCTGCATAGAGTTCTCTACACGCACGTTCAATATCTTCCAGTCATTGGGAGGCATGCCGTCTGGCACATACAGATTATCCACACAGGGCTTCTATCGTAACGGAGCCAAAGAGAACAGTGCTGATACCGAAGTGAACTCGTTCATATATATTGGCTCGGATAACTCAAGAACACTGACTCCGATATCACGCAATGCTAATACCAAAACATCATCAGGAGATTGGTATGAATATGCCAACAACAAATTTGTTCCTGACGACTTGGAGGCCGCGTCCGCGGCGTTCAACAATCTGTCGCGCTTTCGCCCTTCCACTCTTTTCAACCTGAATTATGTTGACGGATATTATGACAGCTCGTCCACAAACAAACTTGTGGCGGGAATAAAGAAAACAACTTCCGTTACCGACGATTGGACGGTTGTCAACTATTTCAAACTCTACTATTTGGGCGATCCTGACAGTACCGCGGCAGCAGACGTAAATCACGACGGAAACGTTGACACACAGGATGTACTTACAATCTATGACGGCATGCGGACAGGCACTACCGAGGGGCTTGATGTCAATGGGGACGGCATGGTCGACACGCAGGACGTACTTACGGTGTATGAGTATATGCGCGACTTATAATGACGGCACATATCAAAAAAAGTATTATTTTTGTTTGTGTAATCATTAAAAATACTTATATTTGCAGTTGAATACAGACTATTGTATAAATGAACCTATAATTAACATAAAACTTTTAGACCTATGAAAAGGACGTTTGTAATGTTAGCTGCTATGTTATGCACGGTGATTGCATCCGCGCAGATTCTGCATAGTGTGTTCGGAGTACCACTCGGCAGTAAGGAACAAACTGCGTTTGAGGAATGGAATTCCAGGGAGGTGAGCTATGAACAGTCTCCGGCATTCAAGAACAGTTACTTCATCAAAGCCAAGGAGGATGACAAGGAAAGCAGGACGAATCCCATACTGACCGAAGTGCTGTTCATGAATCATCGCCTGTTCAGTGTGAGGTACACATATCCCCGTGATCATTTCTCAACGATATGCGACCTCATCAAGTTCGCTTACGGACGTTTCCTTCGGTACGAGGATGAAGGTTTCAGAAGTTATTATGACGACAACACGGAGCACTTCATCAACATCGCCCACGATGACGAACATACATATCTTGTGTATGGCATGAACCTCTACAGCCCGAAGAAAAATACCAACAGGCCACGCTTCCGTCACAAGTTCGAGCAAGACGACAATGACGAGTGACGCCGAAGGCGTAATTGTGAAGATACGGCGTTTGTCCGATCATTATGTGGTGAAAAGTTCAAAATATCACGCAGTGGTCGGACACACTGAATTATTTTTGTTGTATCTTTGTACCTTATAAGAACGTATATATATAATTATAAGGTGAGACATTTTATTGCAATTATATTAAGCCTGGTTGCTTGCTCCCTGCCTGTGATGGCACAACAGGATAGGGCGGACAACGCGAAGCATGCGGCTCCCGACTCGTTCGAGGTGTCGTTGCTGACGTGTTCGCCAGGCAAAGTGGCATACGCCATGTACGGCCATACCGCCATACGTGTCCACAACCTGACAAGCGGAATGGACGTGGCGTTCAATTATGGCATGTTCAACTATGACGAGGACAATTTCCTCTTTAAGTTCGTGAAAGGTGAAACCGACTACGTGCTTGGAGCGGAGAGCACCAAACACTTCCTTGATCGTTACGAGGAAAAAGGGGACGGCATTGAGGAGCAAACCCTTAATCTCACCCAGGATGAGTGCAGGCGGATATTCTTGTTGTTATGCGAGAACGCCAAGCCTGAGAATTGCACCTACCGATATAATTGGCTGTACGACAATTGCACGACTCGCGCGCGTGACATGATAGAACGGGGCATCGACGGACAAGTCATCTATTTGCGTCCCGACACACACCTTACGGCCCGGCAAATCCTACACGGATTCTCAAGGGCTGACAGGTGGATTGAGTTTGGAGAAAACCTCATCTTGGGTTATGAGCTTGACACCGTCCTGACCAAACGCCAGCAGATGTTCATTCCTTCGTACTATGCGGCGGATGCCGACAGTGCCTTGATATTGCGTGCCGACGGACAGTCAGTACCGCTCGTAAAGTCAAAGAGCATGGTCGTCGTCAGTACGCGCGAAGTGAAGACCGAAGCCGCACCGGACGGTCCTTTCACAACTTTCGCCGCTTTAATGGTAGTCACCATCGCCGTCTGTGTTCTCGAACTGCGGAGGAGGCACACGTTCAAGTGGTTCGACGTGGCTCTTCAAGCCGTTGAGGGATTGGTGGGATTGCTGATATTCTTTCTCACGTTCTTCTCAGAACACCCGGGAACGGATTCCAACATGATCATCCTGCTGCTCAACCCTCTGTCTTTCGTGTGGATTCCTTTCTTTGCCAGGCGTAAGACAAAAGTCGTCTGCATTGTCATTTTGGCAGAGTGCGCCCTGTTTATTGTGACTCTCGCACTCCTTCCTCAATGCTACGACATGGCTATATGGCCTTTGGTACTTACTTTGCTCTTAAGAGTAGCAGTGAATGTTTTCTTAAGTCGGGAAAATTCATTAACTTTGCAGTCCGAAACGAAACAAACAAAAAACAGATAATGGGATTTAATGATATTATGACCAAGCTCTTTGGCAACAAGGCTCAAAGAGATATTAAGGCGATAAGGCCTTATGTTGAGGAAATCAACAGGATTTATCCTTCAATGGCGGCTTTGTCGAACGATGAGCTGCGTGCCAAGACGCAAGAGCTGAAGAAGGAGATATATGATTCCGCAAGCGACCTTCGAAAGCAAATCGACGAGGTCAAAGCGCAGATTGAAAAGACGGAAATACAAGACAGGGCTCCGCTTTTTGAGAAAGTGGACAAACTGGAGGCTGAGATTCTTGAGGTTTACGACAAAAAACTCGACGAGATCATGCCTACTGTCTATGCGATAGTAAAGGACACGTGCCGGCGTTTCCGTGAGGCCAGGACAATCGAAGACCTCGCCCTGACTCCTACAGACTTCGACCGTGAGGCGGTGGTCCGCTATCCGGGCGTGGTTGAGATAAAGGACGACAAGGTGCTTATTCACGAGGTGTTCGACGGTGCTCCTAACATTTGGATTCCATACGATTGCCAGCTCTTCGGCGGTGTCGTACTCCACCAGGGCAAGATTGCGGAAATGGCTACCGGTGAGGGTAAGACGCTTACGTCCATCCTCCCAGTATTCCTCAACGCCTTGACAGGCAACGGAGTCCATGTGGTCACGGTCAACGACTATTTGGCTAAACGTGACTCTGAGTGGAACTCGCCTGTGTTCTTGTTCCACCAAATGAACGTTGACTGTATCGACAAGCATCAGCCAAACTCCGAGGCGCGCCGCAGGGCGTATCAAGCCGACGTTACTTACGGAACCAACAACGAGTTCGGTTTCGACTACTTGCGCGACAACATGGCTATGCGTCCCGAGGACTTGGTTCAGCGCAAGCACAACTACGCCATTGTCGACGAGGTCGACTCCGTGCTTATCGACGACGCGCGTACACCTCTTATTATATCTGGTCCTGTGCCTAAGGGCGACGACCAAATGTTCAATGAGTTCTGCCCGTATATTGAGAAACTCGTCGAGGCACAACGCAAACAGGCAACACAATACCTTGCCGAAGCCAAGAAACTCATCGACAGTGACAATCAAAAGGACATAGAGGCAGGATTCTTGTCGCTTTTCCGCGCTTACAAGGCCCTGCCTAAGAACAAGGCGCTCATCAAATACCTGTCTGAGCCAGGCATCAAGACAGGCTTGCTCAAGACAGAGGAGATATACATGGAGAACAACAACCGCCGTATGCCGGAGGCTACCGACCCGTTGTTCTTCGTATGCGACGAGAAGCAGAAATCCGTAGAGATGACCGACAAGGGCAACCAGCTCATCGCCGACATTGTGAAGGACGACCAGTTCTTCGTGTTGCCTGACATCACAACCGAACTGTCTGATCTTGAAGGACAGCACCTGCCTGAAGAGGAGTACATCACGAAGAAGGATGAGCTCATGCAGGACTATGCCATGAAGAGCGAGCGCGTTCACACCATGCAGCAACTCCTGAAGGCATATACCATGTTCGAAATAGACGACGACTATGTTGTCATTGACGGAC
>CAZHZH010000062.1:0-16272 GCA_964537205.1 uncultured Bacteroidaceae bacterium | reverse complement strand
ACTCACGATATGGGAAGCCAAGGTCATTCTTGACTTCCCACATCCCTTTGAATGCTTTCCTTGTTGTCGAGGTGGTCTTGCCAAATACAAAACTCCTCCTTATCTTTGCTCATTCTAATGTATTCCGGTATGGCCAGAAAAGTGATGGCATTCCTGTTTTCATGACGACGACGGTGTCGCGTACAAAAATCTTGCGACCTTGATGGATATTGATGCCTCTTACCGCCTCTGTATGGGCTACACCATCGAGCGTGTAGTAGAGATTGGAAGATGGCAACGGATCTATAGCTGCCTCCTCTATGCCATCGGGTGTGACTGGGACGAATTTCCGCTCTGGATAGCATGTCCTGTACGGGGTTCGCACTTTGGTTCAGAACGGCGATGCAAATCCACATTACAAACCTTTATATAATCTCAATCGTGTATGTCGGTTACGTACATGCCAATGCGGAGAACAATATCAACTTTTGCATTGCATATAATATGTTTAATTTCCGATTGCAAAGATACCAGCGAATTTTTATATTGCGACAACAAATTCGTTGAAAACAATGCAACTCCAGTTGATTTCGTCAGTTACTTCCAAAGGAAAGCGCATTGTCATTAATTGAGTTTCATACACAACAATCCCTGCAACGGCCGGAACCGTTACAGGGACTTTGTTGTGATCTCGGTGGGATTCAAACCCACGACCTTCAGAACCGGAATCTGACGCTCTATTCAGCTAAGCTACGAGACCTGAAGAAGCATGTGCAAATCACTTTGGACATGCTCTACGTAATTACCCAACTTGTAATATGGGAAAATACATTATCTAAAAATATACATGTTTTTTTCATTGTCATTGTCCAACACTTTTCAGCACTTCTTCGCATTTCTTCTCAGCGATCTCACAACAGTGCCTGTAGTCGGCAGGCGATTTCATGTCGCCGGCAACTTCGATGTAGAACTTAATCTTCGGCTCTGTACCTGAAGGCCGAATGCTGAGCTTCGTGCCGTCAGCGGTAAAGTACTGCAGGACGTTGCTCGTTACAGGTTGAACCAGTTTTGTGATCTTGCCGTCAGCGTCTTTCGCCTCAAGCACCGACCAGTCTTTATAAAGTACCACCTTGCTTCCTGCCAGCTCTGTAGGCGGATTCTTGCGATAGTTCTCCATCATGGCCTTGATTTCGTCAGCTCCACTCTTTCCCGGTCGAACTACGTTGACAGCCTTGTTGTAGGAGAAACCATATTCCATATATATGCCCATCAGTATGTCGTAGAGCGACTTACCTTGATCCTTGGCCCATGCGCAGATTTCCGCAAGCAGCGAGCATGCGCTGACTGAGTCCTTGTCACGGCAGAAGTCTTCCGCCAGGAAGCCGAAGCTTTCCTCGCCGCCACCAATGAACTTCTTCTTTCCTTCGGAGATGAGGATTTCACGTGCGATCCACTTGAACCCTGTGTAGCAGTCGCGCATCTCAATGCCGTACTTGTCTGCCACCTTCTTCACCATCTCTGTTGTGACGATCGTCTTCACGACGAATTCGTTTCCCTTCATCAGTCCTTGGTCAATACGGTTCTTGATGATGTAGTAGAGGAATATGAGCATTGTCTGGTTGCCGTTGACGATAGTCCACTCACCACGGTCGTCCTTACAAGCCATGGCGATACGGTCGGCGTCAGGGTCGCTTGCCATCACGATGTCGGCGTCGAGTTTCTTTGCCAAGTTGATCGCCAAAGTCAGAGCCTCGGCGTTTTCAGGGTTTGGAGAAACGACTGTAGGGAAGTTTCCGTCCTTGACCATCTGCTCCGGTACACAATTCACGTTCTCAAATCCCCAATACTTAAGGCTGCGCGGAATCATCATCATGCCTGCCCCATGCAACGGGGTGTAGACAATGCACAAGTCTTTCTGATGTTCAATCGCCTTCTTGTCGATAGACAATGTGTGTATGGCCTCTATATAAACCTTGTCGACATCTTCACCGATGATGGTGATGTACTTCTTGTCGCCGCCGGTCTTTACGTCTTCGTACTTGATTTTGTTAACCTCGTCGATAATGCCGGTGTCATGTGGAGGCAGCACCTGCGCTCCATCCTCCCAATACGCCTTATATCCGTTGTATTCACGCGGATTGTGGCTTGCCGTGATATTCACGCCGCTCTGGCACTTGAGGTAGCGTATGGCGAATGACACCTCAGGGGTAGGACGCATATCCTCAAACAGATAAACGTATATGCCGTTTGCCGCGAATATGTCGGCCACTCTGTTGGCAAACACGTCAGAGTTGTTACGGCAGTCAACGCCGATAACGACACTGATGCGGTCCCTGTCGGCGAAACTTTTCTTTAGATAGTTCGCAAGTCCTTGTGTCGCCGCTCCGACAGTGTAGATATTCATGCGGTTTGTACCGGCTCCCATGATGCCGCGCAATCCGCCTGTTCCAAATTCAAGTGTCTGGTAGAAGCTGTCTATCAGTTGTGTCTTGTCCTCATTCTCAAGCATCGCCTTAACCTCCGCCTGAGTATCAGCGTCAAAAACCGGATTGGTAGCCCACTGCCGGGCAACCTTCTCACATTGTTTCAATAATTCCTGATCAGCCATGATAACTTACATTTTATTATTTGAGTGCAAAGGTAAGTCATTTAAAGCAAAGGGCAAAATATTTCAATCGTTTTTTTGATAATGTGAAGGCGAATAGCATTTGCATTGAGTGTTACACACCTTATTTATATTTATTTCATCAGTTTCCGTTGTACGTTCGCCTTTATCAATTGGCAAGCGTAGCGCGCGCGTTGAAAAGTTTATGATAAAAATCTCACGAAACATTTGGTCGTTACACGGAAACGTATTAACTTTGCGTTACAAAATGAGGAAATCAATGAAAAATTTAGTTGTAACATTGTTTATGCTTGTCCTTTCAATAGGACTTCAAGCTCAAGAGGGAAGTACTCCAAGCAATTGGATTACTGGTGAGCAGGAAAGCAGTTTCCCTGGAGAAACAATAAAGTACGCCGTGTGTCAAAGCACGCAGGAATTCGACGGAGTTGAGACTCCGGTTACAGTTTCCATCAATGCGATGATATTTAAAGGTGTGGCCAACTTCTTCCTCTCAGTGAAAGGTGACGAGTTCATCATTGAAAACATAGAGAGCATCAACGTACAAAAAGTACTGATTCAGTTCGATGACAACAAGGCGTCCAATTATCCATTGGTAGGTGACAACACATACTCGGCTTCAAAGTTGCAGTTCGAGTCAAGCTACCGTAACAAGTTCAAGAAAGGTCTTAAGACTGCCAAGACATGCAAGATCTCTTTTGAATTTAAGAACGCCGGCCACCAGACGTTTGAGTTTAACGTTGAAGGGCTTGACCCTGCATTTTTGAAGTAAGACTTCCCACAAACGGGGATTCATCCCCACTGTTTTTTGTTGGATTAGGCGTAGGCAAAAGCTTGCGCCCTATTTTTGTCAATTGGAATAGTACTTTATCCCCGATCACGCTTCAGTTCCTTATTCCGCGTTTGCTTGTCGGTCACAAAGCTGTAGATCGTGTAGGCGAGTAACGCCGCACATATAACGGAGGCGTAAATCCAGATTTCCGGTCCCTCGATTGACCCACAGGCAGACACGAGGAACACTGCCGCTAATATGAACGATAGAATAGTCTTAATTAGTTTCTTTGCCATTTGCCGCCATTCGTTTTCTTATATAATTCTTAGCATACACTATCACCAACGTAATCACCACGGCCGCTCCATAACAAACGAAATCCATTAGGTCGGCAGTACCCGTGAGTCCCCAAAACAATTGGGCGAACTCAGATCCGAACGCGACAGCCGGCATGAGCAGATACCAAATACATGAGTACTTGTCGAACTTGTTCCAAATGGCGTCGACCAACAGGAGATACGACAACAGCCACAAGCCGTCGGGCAAGCTATAGCGCACCCATCTTGGAAGGTCGATCGTGTCGCCCCATGCCCTCAGCGACTCCACCCATGGTCCCGCGTGTTCATACAGACGGAACATGTTGAGCTCCGTGGACCGGAACGTCAGGTACATCAATCCCTCAACAATGAAGAGGATCAACGCCAATACTAACTCTATACGCCTTGCCTTGCTCTTTAACAGCTCTCGCATTTCAAGAAAATGTGGTTTTGTACAAAAACAGGGCAAAGATAATAATTAATTTACAATTCACAATCGCATTTCATGACAAATTTGTATCTTTGCAGAGTACATGCGCTTTTATGAAAGATATTGAAATAAAAATATATAGATGACAACAGAACTAAACGAACAAGAATTGCAGCGCAGGCAGAACCTGCAGGCGATACGTGACATGGGCATCGATCCCTACCCTGCCGCCGAGTATCCGGTCAACGCTTTCTCGACCGACATCGTTGCGCAATACAGCGACGACAGCGACGAGCCGCGGCAAGTGTGTGTCGCAGGGAGAATGATGAGCAGGCGCATCATGGGCAAAGCGTCATTCATCGAGTTGAAGGACTCAAAAGGCAGAATACAAGTATACGTGACCCGTGACGATATTTGCCCCGGAGAAAACAAAGACTTATACAACATAGTGTTCAAGAAGCTGCTCGACCTCGGCGACTTCATCGGAGTGAAGGGGTTCGTGTTCCGCACACAGACAGGACAAGTGAGCGTACACGCCACGGAACTGACAATACTGTCGAAAAGCCTTCGGCCGCTGCCTATAGTAAAATATAAAGACGGAGTGGCATACGACGCGTTTGAAGACCCCGAACTAAGGTACAGGCAGAGATATGTCGACCTGATTGTCAATGAAGGAGTAAAAGAAACATTCGAGAAACGCACAAAGGTGATTTCCACTATGCGACGCGTTCTCGACGACGCGGGCTACACTGAAGTAGAGACTCCTATCCTACAGTCAATTCCAGGAGGAGCCAGCGCGCGTCCTTTCATTACGCACCACAACACCCTCGACATCGACCTGTACATGCGTATAGCCACCGAACTCTACCTGAAACGCCTAATCGTTGGGGGCTTCGAGGGAGTGTATGAGATCGGCAAGAACTTCCGCAACGAAGGTATGGACCGCACACACAATCCCGAGTTCACCTGTATGGAGCTGTATGTACAGTACAAAGATTACAATTGGATGATGACGTTCACCGAGAAACTGCTTGAGACCATCTGTGTGGCTGTCAACGGCTCGCCAGAGAGCGTGGTCGACGGCAACACGATATCGTTCAAGGCGCCTTACCGCCGTCTGCCTATCCTTGACGCCATAAAGGAAAAGACAGGCTACGACCTTGACGGGAAGTCGGAAGATGAGATCAGGGATATCTGCAAGCAACTTGGCATGGAAGTGGATGAGACCATGGGCAAGGGCAAGCTCATCGACGAGATATTCGGAGAGTTCTGCGAGGGTACATTCATCCAGCCTACATTCATAACCGACTACCCTGTGGAAATGTCCCCCCTCACAAAGATGCACCGCAGCAAGCCAGGCCTGACAGAACGCTTCGAGCTCATGGTCAACGGCAAGGAACTTGCCAACGCATACTCAGAGCTCAACGATCCTATCGACCAGGAGGAAAGGTTCAAGGAGCAAATGAGACTCGCCGACAAGGGCGATGACGAGGCGATGATAATCGACCAGGACTTCCTGCGCGCCCTGCAATACGGCATGCCTCCTACAAGCGGAATAGGCATCGGTATCGACCGGCTTGTAATGCTCATGACAGGCAAGACCGCCATTCAGGAAGTACTCTTCTTCCCGCAAATGAAACCAAAGAAAGCCCAGGCTTCAAGCACAGATGACGAGGCTGACAATAATTCACCAACACACAATTAACGAAATGCAATTCAGCAGTTGCGGCAAAGTAGCCATCATAGGTGGAGGCAGTTGGGCGACGGCGATGGCCAAGATAGTCCTTCATCATGAGGAACAGATAAACTGGTATATGAGGCGTGACGACAGAATCGACGAGTTCAAGCGCTTAGGTCATAACCCGGCTTACCTGACAGGATTGCACTTTAACGTAAGTCGCATAAACTTCTCCTCAGACATAAACAAGGTTGTGCAAGAGTCGGACACCCTTATATTCGTAACCCCCTCGCCATATCTAAAGAGCCACTTGAAGAAGCTGAAGACGAGCATCCGTAACAAGCTCATCGCCATCGCAATCAAAGGGCTTGTGCCAGACGACAACATCTTGATCTCTCAATACTTCCAACAGGCGTTCAACGTGCCAGAGGACAACATAACGACAATCGGAGGACCATCGCACGCCGAAGAGGTGGCGATGGACCGCCTGTGCTACCTCACCATCGGATGCCACAACATTGAGAACGCGCGGACTGTGGCGGAGCTACTGACAAACAAGTATGTAAAGACATCAGTCAGTACCGACATCGAGGGCATTGAGTACAGTTCGGTGCTGAAAAACGTATACGCAATAGCGGCAGGTATATGCAACGGACTGAAATACGGAGACAACTTCCTCGCGGTGCTTGTGGCAAACGCAGTGCAAGAGATGGACAGGTTCCTTCACACCGTACAGCCTCGTGACGACCGCAAAGTAATCAACACCGCCTATCTGGGCGACCTGCTTGTGACCATGTACTCCAACTTCTCACGCAACCGTACGTTCGGCACCATGATCGGACGCGGCTACTCAGTCAAGACGGCGCAGCTCGAGATGGAAATGATCGCGGAAGGCTACTACGGCACATATTGCATGAAGCAGATCAACAACCACTATCATGTCAACATGCCGATACTCGACGCCATGTACAACATCCTCTATGAGCGCATATCGCCCACAGTGGAGATTAAGATACTTAGCGACTCATTCAGATGACGAGAACAGCCGGAAGTCCAAACAACGTAAATCCTATAAACAATAAAACAATATCAAGAATGAAACTGGAAACAAACAAAGCGGAACAATTCCTTGGACAAGGAAAAGTAGCACAATACGAGTCCGACGTAATGTCGGCGCAACAAGCTCTTGAACAAGGCACATGCGAGGGCAGCGACTTCCTCGGATGGCTCCATCTGCCATCAAGCATCACTTCCGAATTCATTGCCGAGATCCAGGCCACAGCCGACACGATGAGGATCCACTGCGACGCAATCGTAGTAGCGGGCATAGGCGGCAGCTACCTTGGAGCAAAGGCGGTAATCGCCGCGCTCGACGACAACTTCACATGGCTCAAACCGGCAAAGGGACCACGCATCCTGTTCGCAGGCAACAACATCAGTGAAGACTACCTGTCCGAACTCATCGACTACCTGAAAGGCTTGAAGTTCGGAGTCATCAACATAAGCAAGTCGGGCACAACTACCGAAACAGCCATCACGTTCCGCCTCATGAAGAAGATGTGTGAGGAACAGATGGGGAAGGAGCTCGCAAGACAGGTTATCGTAGCGGTAACGGACGCGAAAAAGGGCGCGGCACGCACAACCGCCGACAAGGAAGGCTACAAGTCGTTTGTAATCCCCGACAACGTAGGCGGACGCTTCTCAGTCCTTACCCCTGTGGGACTCCTTCCAATAGCTTGCGCCGGATACGACATAAAGGAACTCGTGAAAGGCGCGCAAGACATGGAAAAGGCCTGCGGCATCAAGGTGCCGTTTGCCGAGAATCCAAGCGCCGTCTACGCCGCAACGCGCAACGCGCTCTATGCTTCGGGCAAGAAGATAGAAATCCTCGTCAACTATCAGCCCAAGCTCCACTACGTTTCCGAATGGTGGAAGCAACTGTATGGCGAGAGCGAGGGAAAAGACCACAAAGGCATATTCCCTGCATCAGTCGACTTCTCCACCGACCTTCACTCCATGGGACAGTGGATCCAGGACGGCGAACGCTCAATCTTTGAGACCGTCATTTCCATCGACAAGCCGAACCACAGCCTCACAGTTCCTTCGGACGAGGAAAACCTCGACGGACTTAACTTCCTTGCCGGCAAGCACATCGACGAGGTCAACCACATGGCAGAGCTTGGCACCCAGCTGGCACATGTCGACGGCGGCGTTCCAAACATCCGCGTCACAATTCCAAAACTCGACGAGTACAACATCGGACAACTGATCTATTTCTTCGAGAAAGCCTGTGGAATAAGCGGCCTTGTACTGAAAGTCAACCCGTTCAACCAACCGGGAGTTGAGGCGTACAAGAAGAACATGTTCGCCCTCCTCAACAAGCCTGGCTATGAGGCTGAAAGCGTAGCAATCAGGAAGAAGCTCGAACAAAATTAACCACCATAACGTCCCACCCCGCCAACCCGGGGCGGGACTCTTTTTATTTCATGCAGATAGCAATAGCCGGAAACATCGGAAGCGGAAAGACGACTCTGACGGGGATGCTTGCCAAACATTATGGATGGAAGCCCCTGTATGAGCCTGTAATAGACAATCCGTACTTGTCCGACTACTACAAGGACATACAGCGATGGTCGCTCAACCTTGAAGTCTATTTCCTCAAGGAACGTTTCAGAGCCATGCTCGAAACGAGGAACACGGATGCCACTACGGTGCAAGACCGCACCATATTCGAGGGTGTCTACGTGTTTGTAGCCAACAACAAGGACCAGGGCAACATGAGCGAACGGGACTTCAACACTTACATGGGGCTGTTCAACCTCATGATGTCGTTCACACAAACGCCAGACCTGATGATCTACCTGCGCTCAGGCGTCCCGCACCTTGTCGAGAACATTCAGAAAAGAGGCAGGAACTATGAGCAGGGCATGTCGCTGGAATACTTGCAAGGGCTGAACGACAAGTACGAGGAGCTGATATTCAAAAAGTACAAAGGAAAGGTGCTGGTCATTGACGTCGACACGCTCGACTTTCTCAACCGCCCTCGCGACTTCGAGTTCATAACCGACAAGATCGACACCGACCTGTTCGGACTGTTCTCATGATATAATCATCAACCACTTAAACATACATAGACAATGCACATAGCAATAGCAGGCAACATAGGCTCAGGCAAGACCACCCTCACGAGGATGCTCGCAAAACGTTACGGATGGACTCCGAAATATGAGTCAGTGGACTTCAACCCCTACTTGGAGGACTTCTACGCCGACATGCAGCGGTGGTCGTTCAACCTCCAGATCTACTTCCTGAACACACGGTTCAAGGACGTGGTGGACATATCAAGAAGCAGCGGAACAGTGGTACAAGACCGTACCATCTACGAGGACGCATGCATCTTCGCCCCAAACCTCCACGCGATGGGCAACATGAGCGACCGTGACTTCCAAACCTATCAGGACCTGTTCAAGCTGATGATGTCGCTTGTACACGAACCCGACCTGATGATCTACCTGCGCAGCAGCGTGCCACACTTGATCGCAAAGATACAGAAGCGCGGACGCGACTATGAGCAATCAATACAAATAGACTATCTGAAGGGATTGAACGACAGGTATGAGGAATGGGTGGGCAACTACAAAGGCGAACTACTGGTAATCAACGCCGACCGCACGGACTTTGAGAACAACCCGCACGACTTCCAGACAATCACCGACGGGATCGACGCGCGCCTGTTCGGACTTTTCCCGTTCGACGAGCAGAAGGGGTGACACCCGACGGCACCAAGGCGAAAAAGTATATAACTTTGAGAAACGACAATCCACGGCGCATCTGGATAGCCGACGGAGGAATATAACAGCGGCAGGCAGCGTTGCAATACTGACATTCTTCCTCACCTGACCAGGTGACAAGAAAGACCTATATGAATTCCGGCAATAACCTCATGAGGCGATGCTTGAAAAAAGCCGAATTCCGGCAATAACCTCATGAGGCGATTGCCATAATTCAAGCAGACGAAAGCAGTCAACACGGCAGCAGGTTACAGCCATGACGGCACATTATAAAAAAAAAGCGCACGAGAATGGTTGTACCTGCCGAATATTTTGTACCTTTGCACTCGCAAAGTGAGGTCCGGTAGCTCAGCTGGATAGAGCAACAGCCTTCTAAGCTGTGGGTCTTGGGTTCGAATCCCAACCGGATCACCCCAAAAGAGGTGTCTTATGTAAGGCATCTCTTTTTGTGTTTTACATGAGGGCTAAGTGCCAAACAGACCATAAACGGCATTAATTAACGCCTCCATCGAGGTTTTTCGCTCCAAACAGAACACACTCTCCACTTTTTTTATTAACTTTGAATGCCATAATATGGCCCGGACTCAGGCATGCTCCTGTCGGTCCATCAGAAACAAGCTAATAAAAACATAACAATATAAATGAACTACAAATGGAATTACGAACCTCCAAATCCCCAAACAGAAACTGCCGCTCAGGAACTGGCACGCAAAATCAATGTCAGCCCCATATTGTGCCGTTTGCTTTTGGAGAGAGGAATCAAGACGGAGGAAGAGGCGCGCAAGTTCTTCCGGCCACAACTCCATGACTTGTACGACCCGTTCTTGATGACCGACATGGACTTGGCAGTGGAAAGGCTGAACGAGGCTATCGGGAAAAAAGAACGGATCATGATATACGGTGACTACGACGTTGACGGATGCACGGCTGTGGCCCTGGTCTACAAGTTCCTCATACAGTACTACTCCAATATCGACTACTATATCCCCGACAGGTACGAGGAAGGATACGGAGTCTCAAAACGTGGTATAGACTTCGCATATGAGACCAACGTGAAACTCATCATCATTCTCGATTGCGGCATCAAGGCGGTTGAGGAAATCACTTATGCCAAGTCCAAGGGAATCGACTTCATCATCTGCGACCACCATGTGCCAGACGACATACTGCCACCTGCCGTCGCCATACTGAACGCAAAGCGGCACAACGCCACCTACCCCGACAAAGACCTTTCCGGGTGCGGTGTCGGATTCAAGCTCGTACAGGCTTTCGCCATGAGCAACGGCATATCATTCTCAAAGGTGACGCCGCTGCTCGACCTCGTCGTAGTGAGCATAGCCGCCGACATAGTACCCATCATGGGCGAGAACCGCATACTCGCCTATAACGGCATGAAGCGTATCAACAGCAATCCCTGCACCGGACTGAAAGCAATCATCGACATTTGCGGACTGACGGGGCGCGACATCTACATGACCGACATCATCTTCAAAATAGGACCGAGGATCAACGCGTCGGGCAGGATGCAGAACGGAAAGGAATCAGTACGCCTGCTGATTGAAAACGACTATGAGAAGGCGAAGGAAATCGCCAGCCAAATCGACCAGTACAACGCCGAGAGAAAAGAACTTGACAAGAAGATGACCGAGGAGGCAAGCCAGATAGCCGGGGAGATGGACAAGGAAGGAGAAGCCAAGGCCATCGTCATTTACAATGAGAACTGGCACAAGGGCGTGATCGGCATCGTGGCGTCAAGACTGACCGAACTCTTCTTCCGTCCGGCGGTCGTGCTGACAAGGGCAGGAGACGAGGTAACGGGGTCGGCGCGCAGCGTGCCTGGATTTGACGTGTACAAGGCGATTGAAAGCTGCCGTGACCTGCTGAACAACTTTGGCGGACACACCTACGCGGCCGGACTGTCGCTCAAGGAGGAGAACTTGGAGGCTTTCAAACAAAGATTCATTAAATATGTCGACGAGAACATCAACCCCGAGAACATCAAACCAACACTCGACATCGACGCCGTCATAAACTTCAAGGAAATCACACGCAAGTTCTGCGCCGACCTGAAGAAGTTCCGCCCATTCGGACCTGAAAACCCAAACCCGAAATTCTGCACGTATCAAGTCTACGACTACGGAACGAGCAAGGTGGTCGGACGCGACCAGGAACATATCAAACTGGAACTCGTGGACAGCAAGTCGAGCAACGTGATGAACGGAATCGCCTTCGGACAAAGCTCCGAGGCACGGTATATAAAGACAAAACGCGCGTTCGACATAGTGTACACCATCGAGGAGAACACCCACAAGCGCGGGGAAGTCCAACTACTGATTGACGACATAAAGACAGCGGAAGGAACAACTGACAGCAGCAAACAATGACGTATTCAGAGATTCTCAAACACTACTGGGGCTACGATTCCTTCAGAGGCGTTCAGGAGGAAATCATAGAAAGCATCGGACAGGGGAAGGACACTCTTGGGCTAATGCCGACTGGCGGGGGCAAATCCATCTGCTTCCAGGTGCCGACACTGGCCATGGACGGACTCAACATCGTCATCACACCCCTCATCTCGCTGATGAAAGACCAAGTGGGGCGTTTGAAGATGAACGGCATCAAGGCCGAGGCCATCTATTCCGGAATGAACCGCAACGACATCGAACGCGTGTTCGACAACTGCATATACGGCGACTACAAGTTCCTTTACATCTCGCCCGAACGGCTCAACTCCGAGGAGTTCAGACAAAAGCTCTCGCACTTCAGAAAAATATGCATGATAACAGTCGACGAAGCCCACTGCGTGTCACAATGGGGCTATGACTTCCGCCCGTCATACCTGAGGGTGGCCGAACTGCGCCACCTCATACCATACCATGTCCCAGTACTCGCCCTGACGGCTACTGCCACCCCCAAAGTAGTGGACGACATACAAGACAAGTTGGAATTCGGGGCGAAGAACGTCTGCTCGATGAGCTTTGAGCGGAAGAACCTTGCGTACATCGTCAGGGAGACAGGAGACAAAACCGCCGAGATGCTGCACATATTGACAAGCATGACCACGGGAAGCGTCATAGTCTACACACGAAGCAGAAGACTGACAAGCGAGATCACCCAGTTCCTTATCAAGCACGGCATCACAGCCGACAACTATCACGCCGGACTCACCGACGCTGAAAAAGACTTACGGCAGGCAAACTGGGCAAAGGGAAGAAACCGCGTCATGGTAGCCACCAACGCTTTCGGCATGGGAATCGACAAGGCAGACGTGAGACTTGTAATCCACTACAACGTACCCGACTCGCTCGAAGCCTATTTCCAGGAAGCCGGACGCGCCGGACGCGACGGCAAAAAGGCATACGCCGTACTGCTGTACAACAAGCTTGACGCCACCACCCTGCACAACCGTATCGACGAGACATTCCCCGATACTGACTACATCAGGCAGACTTACGAAGATGTATGCAACTTCCTGCAAGTGGGCATAGGCGAAGGCTACGGACGCACTATGGACTTCAGCATGCAAAAATTCTGCAAGTACTTCCATCACTTCGCCAACAACGCCCACAACGCGCTCCGTCTGCTGAACAACGCCGGATACATTGAATACGTGGAGGACAACAACTTCAAGTCGCGACTTATGTTCATCGTCCACAAGGAAGAACTTTACAAGCTCAACAACAACGAGAAGCAGATGGACGCGGTGATAAAGGCGTTGCTCAGAAACTACACAGGGCTCTTTGCCGACTTTGAATACATCGACGAGATGTACATATCACACGTCACCGGCATCGACCCTGAAACAGTTTACAACATACTCAAGGAACTCAGCGGCAGAAGGATAATCGACTACATCCCGCGTCGCGACACACCAACCATAAAGTTTTGCATACCCCGGTTGGAAAAAGAGAAAATAAGATTGTCAGCCGACGTTTACGACAATAGGAAAGAGGAATACAAAACAAGGATTGAAGAGATAATACGCTACGCCAAGGAGCAAAACGTGTGCAGAAGCAGAATGCTGTTGCGCTATTTCGGCGAGAACGACACCAAGGACTGCGGACAATGCGACGTATGCATACGGCGCAAGAAACTGGGCAGGAGCGCAATAGAAACACTGACCGAACACATAAACAACGTACTCTCAGACGGCAACTACCACTCCCCAGCTGAACTATATGCCAACGGAGGCGACAAGGAACACATAATCGCAGGACTCAAACTGATGATACAGGAGGAGATGGTCGTAGTTAATGGGAACAAAATAAAGAAAGCATAATATGGGATTTTTCAAAACTCTCTTCACCGGCAAGGAAGAAACCGAGGAAGAAAAGAAAGAACAAAAGGAACGCAACGACTTTGATGTGTTCAAATACGATGGAATAGAAAACCTGCGTATCGGCAGGACTGATTATGCCATCGCATGCTTTGACCGCGCGCTCGCCATACACGACGACGCTGAAACCCACAGGTTTTACGCCAACGCCCTGCTGCGGAAAAACGACATCGAAGGAGCCATAGAGGAACTCGAAGCAATCCGCCGCACCGACCCCGACGACATCACAAACCTGCTATCACTGTCTGAACTCTATTTCCAGACAGAAGACTACGACAAGATGACAGAGGCATGCGACGAAGTCATTGGCAAAGACCAATCAAATGCGACACCACACTACATCCTTGCAAAAATGTACAACGCAAAGGCTGAATACGAACATGCCATCGGGCAGCTGTCACAAGCAATATCATTAAAATCCGACTTCTACGAGGCACTGCTCCTGAGAGCCAAGGTGCTGTACGCCATGCAACGCTATGAAGAGGCGGACAAAGATGTGGACGAGCTGTTGAAAACCGACGACCAAAACGATGAGACACTGCAGATGAAGGCCGAATGCTGTGAGGCCATGGGCGAGCGGGACAAGGCGAAGGAGTTCTACAACAAGGTCGTCGAATTCAATCCGTACAACGCACAAGCGTACATCAGGCTGGGTTCGATACTGAAGGACGAAGGCAAAGAAAAAGAGGCTGAACAACTGTTGGAGGAAGGACGGAAGCTGACGGCCGAACAAGCGTCGGAGTCAAAGGACGACGCTGTAGACCTCGAACAAAAGACGGAAGAGGCATACAAGTCAATCAACCCGTTCAACCATTAACCAGTCCTCCTTCATAAGACGACAAAAAGAAATAAATTACAATAACAGACACCCTGCCCTTATAAGTGTCCCCTCCGAACAGCGAGGGTTAATGAAGGGAAGAAAAGAAATGGACATAGTATTAAGCGGAATGCGCCCTACAGGATTCCTGCACTTGGGCAATTACTTCGGAGCGGCAAGAAGCTTCGTCAAAATGCAAAATCAGTACCAATGCTACTTTTTTATAGCCGACTGGCACTCACTCACCACTCATCCGAAACCGGAAGACATCCAACAGAGCGCGCGAACCATACTCACCGAATACCTGGCTTGCGGCATCGATCCTGAAAAGGCGACCATATATATACAAAGCGACGTGCCGGAAACCCTTGAGCTATACCTCTACCTCAACATGAACTGCTACCTCGGAGAACTCGAACGCGTCACCACATTCAAGGAAAAGGCGCGCCAGCAACCCGACAACGTAAACGCCGGACTGCTCACCTACCCCACCCTAATGGCCGCTGACATACTCCAGCACCGCGCCGCATGGGTGCCTGTAGGTAAAGACCAGGAACAGAACATGGAAATGGCACGCAAATGCGCACGAAGGTTCAACAACATCTACGGAGTGGAATTCTTCCCTGAACCACAGAACTTCTACTTCGACAAACACGCCGTAAAGATTCCAGGACTCGACGGCTCAGGCAAGATGGGAAAGAGCAACGGCAACTGCATCTACCTGCACGACGACGACAAGACCATACGCAAGAAAGTAATGAAGGCGGTGACCGACAGCGGACCTACAGAACCCAACAGCGAAAAGCCAGAAGTAATACAGAACCTCTTCACCTTTTTGGAAATAGCGTCGACAAAAGACACATACGACTACTTCAACGAGAAGTGGAACGACTGCTCAATACGCTATGGAGACCTCAAGAAACAGATCGCCGAAGACCTGATAAAGATCATCTCACCTATCCGCGAGCGCATACTCGAAATATCAAGCGACCAAGACAAACTCGACAAGATAGCGAAGGCGGGAGCGGAAAAGGCACGCGAGAGTTCCAGTGCAACCCTGCGCGAAGTACGCAAGATCATTGGCTTCAAAGTATACTGACGTATGTGATAGAACCGCACCTACAAGAAGGTGTCATTCCCATCCATTGGAATCAACAATACAAAAAAACTAAGTACACTTGAATTTTTACGTGATTAATCAATTAATCATGTAAGTTCAAGTGTACTTGTATGCATAAAAAGTGGCAAACGCCTTTACTTACGATAATTATGGACTGTAGACAACGAAGGTAAAGCCGCCCGAGAGTACAAGTATCTTGAACTTATCGCCGATAGCTCTTCCAATGATTGTATCAGCGAACAGCGCACCCCATAAAGACAAGAATGAATAGAGAACATTCACACTTGAAGCCCCTGAGCTTGGAATATAACTGAAACCATTACTGTCCCGTTAAAAATTGGATGAGTTTAAGATATTAATATAAATGACCAACGATATTAATATCAATGCCAAAACATATTAATATAAA
>CAZHZH010000061.1:0-17210 GCA_964537205.1 uncultured Bacteroidaceae bacterium | reverse complement strand
TTGAATACTTCTTGAAGGCGGAGGAGACGGCGGAGAACGGCAAGAACTGTGACTCTCTTATGCTGAGGAACACTTATTCCAACTTGCAGCTGTTGTATAGCAGCAATATGCTCGACTATGACGACGGATGTCGCTACGCAGAGAAAGAATATAAAATTTCAAAAGCCATAGGGAAGACTGAACTCATTTGTCTGTTGCATTATAGTGATGCGTTAGATAGGCAGAAGAAAGTGGACGAATCGCACGCTGTAATTCTCTTCACACTCGATTCCATTTGTTTGAATCCACATATCGGTGACAATCCGGACAGACTCCGGCAGCTACAGGAACAGCAGCGAATACTCAGTTCCATGCTTTTGCATTTGTCGCTCCTTCGTGACAGTGTAAACGCAAAAAGATGTGTGGAATTGATTGAAAAGACGGGCATAGGCTACGAGGATGATTATGTGTGCCAGGCTTACGGGTACTATTATAATATGCTTGGCGAAAACACATTGAGCGAAGAAGCGTTTAAGCGAGTACTTGAAAATGGAAAGAACTTGATGTGCATGTATTCATCGGTGGAGATGCTGTATGACATATATATGCATCTAAGTAAAGATTCTGAGGCAAACAAATGTGCCAAGTTGCACATGGAACTAAGTGATTCCTTAGACTTGGGCGAGCGGCAGACACAGGCGTTCGTCGAGCACAACCGATTTAAGTATTACAGAGACCTTGTGAAGGAATTGGAATTATCACAACAGAACGCACAAATGCATAATGCCGTGGTAATATTGATTGTCGCTTTTGTTGTGGCGGTTCTAATTGGAGGTTCGTTTTTTATGTATCGAAAAAATCGACATCTCAAAGAAATGCTCGATCTTAAAGGGATAGTGGTGAAACAGCAAGAGGACAACAAAGAGTTGCAAGCAAATGTCGAGCGGAAAACAGAGGAGACTGAAAGGTGGCAAAGACTACATGCAGACACGATGGAAACGCTGAAAGAGTCGGAAAAACAGCTGAGCGAGAAGGATGCCGCACTTGATAATGCCAAAAAAGAAATAGAGAACAAAGAAATACAGTTGGATGATGCCCACAAACAGAATGAGAAATTAATGTTCGTGGCTCATGCGTCAACTTTACACACGTTCCCTGAAGAATTGATAGATAACATGCTCCGTAAACTGATTCACAACTATCAGTTTGCAGGGTTTGAATGGCGCGAACTCTTCAATGCCGTGGACACTCTGTACCCAGACTTCAGACAGCGTCTGCGGGAGGGAAGCGTCAGATCCAGCGAGCAGAGGACGAAGGTCTGTTATCTAATGCTTTTAGGCTTAACGGAACAGGAAATAATATCTGCGGTGCATGTACCCCGTTCATCATACTATAATTATAAAAGTCAGTATGATTGGATTCTCAATGAAACCTACAGGTTTAGCTCGTTGAGCCAGAGAGCGCATGAGAATGTGAAAAATGAAATAGACCAGCAACAAACAGATCCTCAGAACGAGAACTGATACTCTATACATTATATATAATATAAAGGGAAATCCTTGGGTTACTACACCTTAGGATTTCCCTTTATATGGTTTGTGTGGTTTTGTTATTTGATTCCTAACTTTGCCTTCACCTGGTCGGTTACGTCGGTGCTGATTGTCTCGTTGATGAACGGGATGCCGGAGGAAATATCCATCACATATACGTATCCTCCCGCTGTCCCAACTTCCTTGATGGCCTTGCCTACTTTCTCTGAGATCTCAGCCAACTTGGTTTGCTGTGTCTTCTGCAGTTCCTGCTGGCTTGTCTGGTAGTATTGTTCAAGACGCTGGTTCAAATCCTGCAATTCCTGCTCACGACGCTGCTTTGTCGCGTCGGGTAGGGTGGACGCGTTCTTTTGGTAGTCGTCCAGCTTGGTTTGCAACTCGTCTTGCATGAGCTTCAACTCATTCTCATACTGTTGTGCCAACGTTTGTATCTCGCTCTGTGCCGTTGTGTATTCAGGCATGGCTTGAACGATTAATGTGGAGTTAACATGCGCGAACTTTTGCTGCGCTAACACACTCATCGGAAGAACGACGAGCGCAAGGAATAGAATTTTTTTCATTGTTATCTTCATTATATATTACTTGTCTTTAATATGAATATCCGAGTTTCTGAAGCACCTCGTCGCTTATGTCGATTTTAGGAGAAGCGTATATGATGCTTCCGCCCGAGGCGCGGTCGAGAACAAGCTGGTAGCCTTTCTGGTCACAGATGTCTTTGACGGCGTTGTATATCTCATCTTGTATTGGTGACATCAAACTTTGGCGCTTCTTGTACAGTTCGCCCTCGCTGCCGAAGTATTTCTTCTTAAGGTCGCTTGCCTCCTTTTCTTTCGCCATGATGGACTCCTCTGTCTTTTGCTTTTGCGCGTCCGACAGGAACACTACTTCCGACTGATACTTCTTGTACATTGTCTCAACTTCTTTCAGGATGGTCTCAACCTCGTTCTCCCATTTCTTGGAGATTTGATTGAGCTGCTCGTTTGCGCGCTCATAGGCGGGTACGTTTTTCAATATGTATTCCATATCGACCAAAGCGAATTTTTGCGCGTTTGTTGCAATGCAACATAAACCGATCATTAACGATAATACTAATCTTTTCATATAATATTCTTGTTAAATGTTTTACTTTTAGAATTCTTGTCCGAGTACGAAGTGGAAGTGGCTGCCACCATAGGTCGACGAACCAAACACTTTGTCGAAGCCGTATGCGTAGTCAATACCCATCATACCTACCATCGGGAGGAAGAGGCGGACTCCGAAACCGGCCGACCGTTTCATCTCGAACGGATTGAAATTACGTATCTTGTTCCATGCGTTGCCTCCTTCTACGAATGCCAGCGCGTATATGTTGGTCGAGCCTTGCAGTAACAGAGGGTAGCGCAGTTCGAGCGACATGCGTGAGTATGCGTAACCTTCCGAACCCACGCTTGGCGTGAGTGAGCCGTTCTCATAACCGCGGAGGGCTATCGTCTCTGTGTAGTAGCTTGTGGAATATCCCGACATGCCGTCGCCTCCAACGTAGAACGTCTCAAATGGCGACAGTTTCTTCTTGTTGTAGTGACCGAGGAATCCGGCATCGAAACGCGTGACTAACACGAAACATTTTTGCGCGCCCGACAATGGCACATACAGGCGGGAATTGAACTTCCACTTGTGGTACTCAATCCAACGGTACTTTTTCTGCAGGTCGTGCTGATAGTTGGCGTCGCTGACTGATGTGGCGAGACTTCCGTAGTCTATCCCGTCCCATAAGGAATATGGAGGTGTGGCGCTTACTGAGAGCGAAATCTCAGAGCCGCGGCGCGGATAGATCATGTTGTCTGTCGAACTGCGCATGAGCTGCAAGGTCAGGTTGATGTTGTTGCAGTTTCCGTTAGATATCAGGAAGTATTCCCAGTCTTTCAGCATGTACCTGGTGTAGGAGAGCGACGTCTTGAAGTAGAAGTTGTTGTCCGGCCAGTTCAGACGTTTTCCCCAACCGATAGACAGCCCGAACAACTGTATGTACTTGTCTGGATCGTAGTAAGACGAATAGTTGTTGTAGTACGAACTGTTGTAGTTGCCATAACCATAAAGCATCGAATAATACGAATTGTAGTAGTTGCTGTTGTAGTAGCTGCTGCTTACATCGGTCTGGCGTGAGTAGAATGCGGAAACGGACAATGAGTTAGGACGCTTGCCCCCGCACCATGGGTCGTAGAATGAGACGCTGTACGATTGGTAGTAGCTTCCGTTTGTCGAACCGCTTATCTCGAATTGCTGGCCATGGCCTTGTGGAAGTATGCCCCGTCGGTTATTGTTTTTACCAAAAAGGTTTTGAATGGAGAAGTTGGTGAACTTGAGGCCGATTTTACCAATGATGCCTGTTTGGCCCCATCCAAGGGAGAACTCAATTTGATCGCTCGCTTTAGGCGTCAGTCCTATGTTCAGGTCGATAGTTCCGTTGATGTTGTCGGGGCTGATCCAGTGGTTAGGGTCGAGAGCCTCTGGGTCGAAGTGTGTCATTTGGCTGATTTCCTGTGCCGTCTGCTTGAACGCGTCCATGGTGAAGAGGTCGCCTGGTTTGATTTTCAACTCACGGCGAACGACCTCCTCGTACACTTTGTCGTTACCATAAATCTGAATCTTGTTGATTGTCGCCTGCTTGCCTTCCTCAATCGTGATGTCGAGGTCGATGGAATCTCCGTCGATTTCTGCCTCCTTTGGAACTATTTGACTAAACACATAGCCTTGATTGTAATATTGGTTTCCGATTGAGTTCTCATCGGCCATCAAGCGGTCGTTAAGTTTCTTCTGATTGTACACGTCTCCCTTTTTCATTTGCAGCGTGTTGGCGAGGTCGATGGAATTGTATATGGTGTTGCCGACCCAGCTGACGTTGCGGAGATAGTACTTGTTTCCTTCGTCGATATTGATGTAGACGTTCACAAGATTGTTCCCTATGTCCACCACGCTGTCTGAGGTGATAAGTGCGTCGCGGTAGCCGAGTTCGTTGTATTTCTCAATGACGCGTTCTTTGTCCTCCTCATATTTCTCTGCGATAAACTTCTTCGCCTTGAAAAGACTTTTGAAACCCTTTTCGTTTGTTTTTTTCAACAAACCACCCGAAAAGAAGTTTCCGGTAAATTTACGGCGTGATAAGTGGTCGTTACCGGTGATGAAGATCTTATTGACCTTGACTTTTTCATTCTTGTCTATGTTCACATCGACTATCAGTTGGTCGGGATGTGATATGTCGTCTTTCTGCACGATTTCCACCTCGGCGTTTTTGAATCCCTTTTCGTCATAGTATCTCTTGATGATGACTTTGGCGTGGTCTATCATATTGGGCGTAATTTGGGCGCCTTTCGCTATACCTATTTTGTCGGCCAAGTCATCACGCTCGCTCTTTTTCACTCCATTGATGTTTACCTCTGACACTTTCGGCCGGGAGCCAAGTACGATGTTAAGAAAGATGCTGTCGCCTCTGATTTCACTTGCCTCAATCCTCACGCTGGAGAACAGACCGTTTTTCCAATATCGCTGGACCGCGTTCCGAATGTCATCGCCAGGAACGGTGATGTGTTCGCCGACTGACAGGCTGGATATGCCGATCAGGATGTAGTCCTCGTAATTCTTCACACCTTCGTTTGCCGCCTCTATGGTAATGCCTCCGATTATGTAGTCGTGTGGCTGCCCATAGATGATTGTCGGCTTCTCTTGCGCCATGGTGGACGTTGGAAAGACGAGCAAGGCGACGCAGGCTAAGACGAGTGTTATATGTTCATGTAGTTTCATCATATTATTTTTGTGCTTCTTGTATTATTTGATCCCCTGTCTTACCATATCGTCTCTGTCTGTGTTGAAAGTCGGCAATAGCCTTGTGAAACTCCTCTATGGTAAAGTCGGGCCAGTAGACGTTGGTGAAATAGAACTCGGAATACGCGCATTGCCACAGCAAGAAGTTGCTTAACCTCTCTTCACCGCCTGTGCGGATCATCAACTCAGGGTCGGGCATGCCGCGTGTCTCTAAATGTGAACTTATTGTATCTTCGTTGATTTCGCCACTCTTAAGTGTCCCTGCTTCTACTTCTTTTACGATATCGCTTACAGCTTTTGTTATTTCCCATTTCGACGAGTAGCTTAGTGCCAACACCATACAAGTATTGGTGTTGTGCCTTGTGCGGTCGATGAGGTGCCTGACTGCTTCCTGCACCTCGACTGGCAGACGCTTAATATCGCCTATAACGTCAAAACGGGCGTTGTTCTTCATGAACACTTCTTCCTCCAAGTGCTGTAGAAGCAAACCCATCAGTGCAGTTACTTCTTCGATTGGACGGTTCCAGTTTTCTGTTGAAAATGTATACAGTGTCAGATAGTCAACACCAAGTCGTACGGCTTCCTCCATGATCGTATGTACCTGTTGGGCTCCTTGTTGGTGTCCCATGGTACGTTCCATGCCACGGGCCTTGGCCCATCTTCCGTTACCATCCATAATGATCGCAATATGGCGGGGAATTCTATTGTAGTCTAATTGGATTGACATATTATTGCTGCTTTTATTCATTGTTGCATTTTCTGTATTTGGGACATAAGTCGTAGGAGATATAAAACATGGTGAATGAGTAGGAATCTTTGTTTTTCAAGAATCCGCTCTCAATTGAATAAGGATCGCTGATGCCGTCGAGTTCGTCACTCATGCTGAAGTGCATTGTCCAGTCGATTCCTATGTTTACCCTGTCCTTTAGTTTGTACTTCACACCGAACCCGATGGGAATATTCATAGTGAACTTTTTGTTCCCATAAGTAAACCCGAGTCCAAGTTGTATATAAGGAGCAAGACGCTTGGAACCTTTGTATCCACGTCCGGTACCATATCCCCAAAAACACAGTTCATATTGGCAGGACAAATCGACCACTGAGTTGTCGAACTCCCATTCTTGGTCGGTGACATCCGGAAACTTGTTCGACTGTTCGAGGGCGTTGCCCGAAATGCCACTGTACGCCAAGTCGAATTTCAGTGCCATACGCTGGTTGAGATTGTACCTTGCAAGCAGACCGCCTGCAAAATTGGTGTTTTTATACAAAGACGAATAGTTCGCATCGCCCAAATAAAAGCCTCCGCCCAACATGCCGCCAAGTTCGAGCTTGTATTCGAGTTCCTGTGCCGACATGCCGGCGACTGGAATGACACATAAGAATATCAACGCCTTTAATTTCATGAACAAACCCATCCGCAGTTATCTAAACTTGTTAAGTATCCCTTTCCACACCTTGACCTCTCCGTCGTCGTCTGTCTGAACCATATATATATACTGGTCTTTTATTGTTGATGCGATTGGCTTGTAGGCGATAGCGTCGGTTGGCGGGTATTGATATTGTGTGACTTCCCACCAGGTGATGCCGTTGTCTTCCGACCTGTAGAATACGTCGTTGCCGCCTCCGAACGCGTAGAGGGCGTCATCGTAGTGCAGTACGGACAGGTTTTGCAGTGCGGGAAGCGGATTCTCGTTTTCCGCTGTTACGGTTATATAGTCCCAAGTCTGGTTGCTTGAGGCCTCGTCTGCGGTTACCTTGTACCAAACTGACGCATTCTCTTGTACCGAGTCGGTCAGTCCTGCGCAAACGCACACGTAGAGTGATTGGTTGGTGCGTGTAGGGTATGACACCGCCGATATGCATCGCTCCGGTAATTTATCAATATTGTTTTCTCCGCACGCTTCCCAGTTCACTAAGTCGCGCGTCGCGATGATTTTCGTTCCGTCAAAGGCGTATAAGTAAATGGGGTCGCTTGCCAGAATGGATTCGACCGGTTTGTCTGATGCGGCAGCCCATCTGACACCGTCCTCAGAGGAATATATTGTCTGATTGCCATCGGTCGCATACATTTTATCGCCGAATATGAGGATGGAATTAAAATCGATACTGTCGGCTGACGATTGTGTGGCAACCGGGGAACTCCACGTTGAGCCGTCCTGTGAAACGCAGACAGACTGGACTCCCTCGTAGTCCGCAAACACGTATAGCTGTCCGTTGTAGCTCACTAACTTTTGATTTGCTGTCAAAAGCAGGTTGTTTTCGAGTGGTGTCCACAACAACGAGTCCGCGTTTACTGAGTATTTATATATGGCGGCTGTATAGCGGCGGTTTGATATTCCGTCGGTGGCAACTACCAAAAATTCCATAGGCGAGGACAGGTCGAGCGAGTCTGATCCGCTTGTCACTACGTAGTACGTGTCGTCGTTGTTCAGCTTCGCATAAAGTGTCCCACTGTAACTGATGCTTGGAACGACCCTTGTGAGATCGGTCCAACTTGGCAGTGAGTCAACGGAATAGATGCGTCCGTTTATTTGGTCTATATTGAACTTTATGCTGCTGCCGCCTATGGTGCGTGTGTATGAGCTGTCGGTTCCGTCAGACGCTGTTGTGTATAGAGTTGTCGTTATGTCGCCGACCGAGAAACTGGTTATGACGCATTGCGGCGTTTCTTCTACGTCATCACTTGAAATGCATGAAGCCGCCAATCCGGTCATGAACCCGATAATACTTACAATATATATATATCCCCTCATCTTAATCACATTTAGAATGCAAAAATACGAACTATTTTCGCTATATGGAAGTGCATGGTGGACTTTTAATTATTTTTATATGGTTTTTCGTGGCTTTTTATAGTTTATTGCCTTTACCTCTATACGTTTTTAGATTTGTGTAGTGTGTGATGAGTCTCTCGAAAAAGGTTATGTTCTCTTTGTCTACTGGCATGTCATGCGGCAGTATGGGAGCCGCGGTCCCACTTCCAATAGGATGGATTCCCTGCTCCACGTATGCCTCGTCCCATAAGTGCGCGTCAATGAATTCTTGTAGTACGTTGCTGCCTCCTTCAACCAGTAGCGACTGTATCCCTGCATCGTGTAGTTCTGTCATAATGGCGTCGAGGTTGCCGCCTGTTATGATGGCGCTGTTGTCCTTGATGCCGGTTCCGTCTTCGTCTGTTATGCTTCTGTCGTGTGTCAGAATAATCCTTTTGGGGCTCGGTCCGTACCAAAAGCGTGTGGTAAGTGACGGGTGGTCGCAATCAAATGTGTTTCTGCCTACAAGAATCGCCTGGTTCTCTGCCCGCAGTTTATGTGCGTGCATACGGGTGTACTTGTCGGATATTGCCGCCTGTCGACGATTACCCTGACTGTCGGTCGCGCCTATAAGTCCGTCGCTGCTTTGAGCCCATTTCAATGTGATGTAAGGCCTGCCATATTGGTGGAATGTAAAGAAAACCTTGTTCAGTTCCTTGCATTCTTCTTCACAGACTCCGACATCAACCATGATGCCCGCCTCGCGAATCTTTTGTATGCCTCTCCCTTGTACTTTCGCAAAAGGGTCCTGGCAACCTACGACAACTCTCTTTACGCCCTTTCTGATGATTAAGTCGGCGCATGGCGGAGTTTTGCCATAATGGCTGCATGGTTCCAAACTGACATATATGGTGGACTCGTGCAGCAATCGTTCATCCGCGCCTTTTACTGACGCAAAAGCGTTAACCTCGGCGTGTCCTTCGCCGCAGCGCACATGGTATCCTTCACCAATAATCCGCCCGTCGTGTACAATGACGGCACCAACCATGGGGTTGGGTTGCGCGTTTTGCCTGCCATTCTTTGCAAGCTGTATGCACCTGTGCATGTATCGCTCGTCTTGTGTCATTTCTCCAGAATATTAATAGCCAAACGATTTTTCAAGCCGTTTCAATTCTTTTTTCGTGATAGGCATGACCGTGCCATGTCGTGGAAAGAAGTCCTTGTCGAATGATTCCGGGTGACGCGTGAAATGGAAAAGATCATTTGTGCGTTGGAACTCATATCTGCCGCTGCCGTAAAGGTCGTAGAGCAGTATGTATTCTGTATCGCCGTTCTTGCAGTCTTTCTTGTTGAGTTTGAACACGCCGGAGCCTTCAACGCCGGTCTTGCTGTCTTGATAGGCGTCTACGAACAAGTCGTCTTCGAACCACGGGCCATAAAGAGAACTTGACACGGCCTGTTTGATTCCGTTTTTATACTCTTTGCCTTTTTGATTCTTGACATTCCCTTTGTAGAAAAAGTGATAAAGTCCGTCTTCTCCAGGAATTATATCACCATCGATTGCACCATACGTCGGACTCCACATGAGGTGTGGCACTTCTTCAAATCCAGTAAAATCGTCGTTCGCGTATGCGCAATAGAAGTCAAGTGTTGAACGCTTGGGATTTATGGAGTCTGGTTCTTGTGCGTCTTTGAATTTAATGGTGAAATAAACCAGGTATTTGCCCTCTTTTATGTCGTAAATCGTTTGTGGCGCCCAAACCCATTGCACATTCGCGAATTTATCGGGAAATTGTTTCGTAAAATCAATGGCGGCGTGTCTCCAATGTACTAAGTCATCGGAATATAACATGACAATTCCCGGATTGAATCCCCAGCCATCCTGGGTGGTGTGCATATCGGTGGCCACAATATAATATCCCTTTCCGTTGGCGCCTCTTAAGATGTGTGGATCGCGGATTCCGCCTGTATTTGATATTTCAGAACTGTTTAAAACCGGTCGATTGCCGTTTAATGCGTGCCAATTCACCGCGTCTTCACTGACGGCGAACCGCAATTCTTCCTGCCTGTCTCCTTTTCCCTCGAAGTATGTGAACAGATACGCCTCTGGTTTGGCCGTCTCCGGTATTGACTGGCTTATATCGCCGTTTGTCTTGATGTACGGGACTCCGTCTGTCGTTATGTCACATTTAAGTATATTGCCCGCGTCGTCGTATTTCAGTTCCTGAGCGCAGACGCTCCTGCTATATCCGGATCCGTCGTTAAGCGCGCCATTGTGCGTGAACAATATTGTCTTGCCTTTGAATTCGACGATTCCAGGGTGGGTGGTGTTTGAGTTCCCTGATATCTCGGAGAAAATGCCCTTGTATTCAAAAGGTCCGTCAGGATGGTCGCTGATTGCGTAACCGAGTTTTTCAGGCCATCCGCATGCAAATGTAAGGTAGTACTTGCCATTATGCTTATGAACCCATGGAGCTTCTGTAAACGAGGAGTACTCAGGCGTTATGTCTTTAACGTCGCCGTCGATCTCTATCATGTTTGGCTTTAGTTTTGCCGCATAGCACCTCCTGTTGCCCCAATATATCCATGCCTGCCCATCGTCGTCTATTATTACGGCGGGGTCGATACATGCCCATGAGTGTGTAGTCCCAGGGCAGTCTGCGTTTGTAAGGAGTTGTTTGCCCAAGGCGTCTTTGAACGGTCCGTAAGGCGTGTCACCCACAGCGACTCCAATACCGCACCAGTTGGTACTTACGTAGAAGTAGTATTTGCCGTTTCGTTCTATTACGTGCGATGCGTATGCGTTGTGCGAATTCTGCCACTTGAATTCGTCAACGTGCAACGGACTCGGATGTTCTGTCCACGTAACCATGTCTGTGGTTGTAAACAGTCCCCATTCATACATCTTATATCCGTTTTGATTGCCTGCATAGTCGATTCCCGTGTATAAGTACAGGGTGTCGCCTTTTACGAACGGTGCGGGGTCGGCGGTGTGCTTGTGGGTGATAATTGGGTTTTGTGCCGCCCTCCAGCGGTACAATCCGTCTATATTGCTGTTCCATGTCTGTGCCGCAATGTCGCATGCCGCGGCTGAAATAAGGTACAGTGCAAGTGGTAAATGTATTTTATTCATTTCAGAGCGTCATTTAGTGATATATGTGTTGAATGAGTGTGGAACTGTCTTGATATTCAGATATTTGTCCGCTATTTTTACAGATAGTGTGGATTCCGAGTCTGTGAAGTTGCCAGCGGTCACAA
Organism: uncultured Bacteroidaceae bacterium; assembly: GCA_964537205.1. Taxonomy (GTDB): domain Bacteria; phylum Bacteroidota; class Bacteroidia; order Bacteroidales; family Bacteroidaceae; genus Colivivens. Next base: position 5,872 of record CAZHZH010000061.1, on the reverse strand, counting down.
TATATCCTTTCCCCTTCTTGAATACTACGACTGGTGTGTCATTGTATTCACGTCCGGCATATGCAATCATTTGAGTGCCTGGATCAACAAAGTGGCTGAAATGCTTGTACGCGTAGTATTCCGCAGTATACCTCATCTGCCGAGTCTTGCTGTCGACTTGTATCAGTGCGTTTTGTGTCCATCCCCAAGGTGAGATTCCGTTGTCTGTAAGCACGAAGTTCCAATTGTAATATTCGTCGCATCCGTTTCCAATATTATCGGAAAGAAGGAGGAACGTATGTTCGCCTGCCCTCCAGTCCATTGAGCCGTTTCCACATTCGCTCTCACTTACCATGAAACGGTGGTCGGGATAGCGTTTGCGCATTTCTGGGAGGTTGTTTCTGCATTCCCACTGCGTCCCTATTCCTTTGACGTTAGCTTGCAGCGTCTTGTCGTCAAGAATCTTTTCCACGTAGTCCAAACGGTTTGTATTGAATGTCCCTATCCACAATTCAACTTCGGGGTGCTTCTGCGCGAGTGTAGGCGCAAGGTAATCGTTGTTGAAGCGCAGCGTTCCTTCAGCGGTCCATGCACAACCTGGATATGGGGTGTAAGAATATGCCTCGTTCTGGTACATGACTTTTGTGATTGGCAGTCCCTGCTCGGCGTACAAGTCAATGAACTTGCAGAACATGTCGGCATAGCATTGCAGGTAACGCGGATCTTGTATGAAATAATCTTGTGAGGCAAGCCTGCGGGGGAACACTCCGTTCCTGTCACCGAGCAGTTTCATTTCGTCCGCGTCGACTTGCTTCCCGTCGTCCATGTAAAGAAGATAACTTTGGCGTTGGTCCATAGTGTTATATTGGCTTGGTGACACGGGGTAGTCCTGGTTGATCTTCATCCATGTTGGCGGGCTCCACGGACTCATGAAAAGTTTGAGGTCGGGATAGTATTTCTGGGCGGCGCGCGCCAGCGGAATTATATTGCGCTTGTCGCGCTCAATGTTGAAATATTTAAGTCCGAGGTCTCCCACGACATCATCGCAACTGTACCAACTGCGTGAATAGTCGTTGGCATTCATGCTTACACGTCCGTGTGTGAAATGCAGGTCGCCATCGGGGGAGAAGAGGTTGCGCATAATCTCGTCTTGGTCGTCTCTGCTGAGTAGGTTGAACGCGTCCCAATCAAGTTCGTTGAATGTCGTACCCCATGCCTGGAATGTGATGCCTTTTTCGTCGCCTTTGATCGTGACTACGGTCTTGCCTTCTGGCTTGCCGCTGAGACTTGTCTTGGACACCTTCCATACGTCGTTTTCGGTCGTAGTGTATTTGGTGGCATTTTGCGCGGTAGCGTGATCACATACGGCTGTTGCCACCAGCACCGCCATGGTCAATTGCGATAATTTGTTCATATAAGTATTTCGTTTAATAGATTAGACATTGTAATTGTAGTTGTTATTTTCCAATTGCAAAGATACAAATAATTATTGAATACAACGCTGATTCGCCTTCGAATCTTATGGTTTGAATTGACGCGGTCTGACATCGTTCTCATTAAGGCCGCATGTGATGATGCGTAATAACGCGGTGCTTGTTTGTCTTAGAATTGGAAGTAAATGAATGGTTGCACGTCGCTCGACTTGATTTGGATGACGATGTAGATGACAATGACAATCAACAACGCCTGTGCTGCGAACGGCGATTTGATGACCAAGTTCCTGGTCATTAAAGAGAGCCGTTGTGGCATGAAGTGAAGAATAAATCCCAATGCCATGAGCATTGCCACCGGCCAGTATCCTGTAAGCCATTGCATAATTACAGCAGGTTGGAAATGTGTGGCTATTTGTTTCAGCATTGCAAAAGCGTTGTCGTATGAACCGCTGCGGAAAAACACCCACGCAAGGCATATAAGTTGGAATGTGACAAACCATCCTATGGCCGATACAAACACATTGGGTTTGCTGTCTTTGTCCTTGTTCGAACGTATAGGAGAGAGTTTTGGACAGACAGATTTCCATACTTTGTCGAGTACGAGCAAAAGTCCGTGCAATCCGCCCCACAACACAAAATTAAGCGACGCTCCATGCCAAAGACCGCCTAACAGCATTGTAATGACGAGGTTCAGATATTGACGCAGCTTCCCTTTTCTGTTTCCGCCCATTGAAATGTACAGGTAGTCTTTAAGCCATGAAGACAGGCTGATGTGCCATCTTCTCCAAAATTCTGTGATGCTTTTCGACTTGTAAGGCGCGTTGAAGTTTAATGGGAACTTGAATCCGAGGAGCAGGGCGATTCCGATCGCCATGTCGCTGTAGCCTGAGAAGTCGCAATATATTTGCATGGCGTATCCGTAAACTGCCATTAGGTTCTCAAACCCGCTGTACAATGTCGGCTCGTCGAACACCCGCTCGACGAAGTTTATGCTGATATAGTCGCTTATGACGGCCTTCTTAAACAGACCTCCGACAATGAAGAACACTCCTGTGTCGAACATCTCGCGTGTCACTTCAAGCGGTTTCCGTATCTGCGGGATGAAGTCGCTTGCTCGCACAATTGGACCTGCCACAAGCTGTGGAAAGAAGCTTACATAGAAGGCGTAGTCAAGTATGTTGTCCAGAGGCTTTATGTGTCCTCTGTACACGTCTATTGTGTAACTGAGCGATTGAAAAGTGAAGAAGCTGATTCCTACGGGTAAGAATATATCGAGGGTTTTGAATGTGCCGCCAGTGATTTCAGCGATGATTCCGCCAAAGAAATTTGTGTATTTGAAATATGCGAGCAGTCCCAAGTCGATCATCAGGCTTAATATCAATAACGACCTTCCCTTGCCGTTTTTCTTGTAACTCCCGTCTGCCGGTGTCTGTGCCTTGCAAATCCATTTTGCCAGTAAGAAATCACTTATCGTCACTATTGCCAAAAGGTAGAAGTAGAGTCCGCTTGACTTATAGTAGAAGTAGTACGAGAAGGCTGTTACAAACAGCAGTCGCAGCGTGTTCTTCTTTTCGAGCAGCATATATATAAAGGAGAAAGCGAGAAACAGCCACAAGAACAACCCGCTGCTGAATATCATCGGCTGCGAGGAGTCATAAGTCAGTTGACCCAGTACTTTGTGTATATCTATGTCGAACATGTTCACTTATTTTATTGTCGGCGACTCCGACATGTCGTTTGCAGAGGGCTTGTCGTTGGTCCAGCCCCGGCCGCCGCACGGCTGCTTGTTAGTGACATAGCCTCTACGCATGTCATAGTTCATTTTCCCGTTCATCAGTACGTTGTAGAAGGTTTTGCCAATTTCCTCGCCTCCCCGGAAGTTTATGTGTGTATAGTCGCGATTCGCCTTTCCTTGTTGTTGCAGCCGTGCCATGCTTCCTGAACCGCCCATCCCTTGTTGGAGGTTCCAGAAGGCGATGCCTTCGTCCTTCGCCATGCCGCGCTGTGCCTCGACGAGGTCCTCGACTCCTTCCATCGTCTGGAAGTCTCCCCTGTCTGTGCGTACATCCCTGTTGCTCATGCTGACAATGAGGAAGCTGGCATTTGGGTATGCCTTCCTGAATTTGTTTATGCCCTTCTTGAACTTCTCACAGAACGCGGTATAATTGTGAGTTGTGGGCGCGGCCATGTTTAATCCAAAGTGCATGATTATTAAATCATAGTGTCTGACTTTGGCGAACTGCTGTATTACTTCAAACGGAATTTGCCCTAAGTGCCAGCCAATGCTGCCTCGCATTGCAAAGTTGTCCAATATGATTCCTGTCTTGCTCTCAAGTGCGATGCCATAGAAGCGGCCGTTGCCTGCGACTTTTATGCTGACCTTGCCGATCTTGCCTTTGATTCTGCAAGTGTCCACCATGTCGCGCGCTGTGCTGTCGTCCTTCATTGCGTATAACGGCTTATATTCCTCGTCGTTTATCGAATAGTCCATCGACAGGTTTTGAACGGGAGTGAAAAACACGGTGGCCGTCCGCACTGTGTCTAAGTGTGCCGCATACACGCGGCGCTGTCCTCTTATGTCAATATTCGCTCCGGCTGCGGGGATGTAATACCTGCCGTTTATTCCTTGCAGTTCTGGATTGAACCCTTTTCCCGCGCTGTTGACTGCCGAATATTCCGTCCATCCCCGGCTAAAACTAAGGACGGTGGTTCTGAAGCCGGCTATTTGCGACTGTATATCTACAAAGCCGACTCCTTTGCCTCCGTATTTTTGCTGGAGCAGCTCGCGCAATGTCGCCGTCAAAATGTCCCCTTCCACAAAGGAGTCTCCAAAGTAGGCTATACGGACAATGCGTTTCCTTGCGTGCCGCAACGCTTCAAAGAACTTGTCCATCTCACGATTGATCCCAAGGCTGTCGTGGAAGTCCTCTATAGGAATCATGCCTTCTGGCACACTGTCTTTGTAGTCGGTTATAATTGTCTCTGCCTTGGCCTTTTCTGCGGCTGTCGGGGTGGCCAAGGATGCACTCGCCTGGTCTGCCATGACATCTGCCAAAATATCGACCTGTCTAAGTTTGTAACCGGCAACGGTGATTTGGGGCAGGAAATGCATTCCCACCAATATAGTAACAACCAAAAGAACAAGGAAGAATGTCCGCTTTATCATTTCCAATTAGTTCACACCATCATACTTCAATACAGCGCGATCCCGTAATATGGGCCGGCTGCTTGAATTAGGTTGCAAAGTTAGTACAAAAGAGTGAGAAGGCAATCATTTTTACAAATTATTTCTCATGATGGCGGGTGCGTATGGCGAGTAGTAGTGTCCAAGCGTAATCACAAGGTGATAAATGGTTTTGACGGAAACATGTTTGTGAGTTTGCCAAATTCTATTGCTTCCTTGGCCTTCTGTATGGTCCCTTTTGAAAATCCATGATTTTTGTCTGCAAAGTGAAACTTACGACGTGCTGCGTGGTAATTGTCAACAATTAGGTAAATGATGACAATCGCAAGATCCGTCATGACTTAATGAAAACCTGCACACTGACATTCGCTGTAGAACGGCTTTTCAAGCCCCCTATATTTCCCAACTGGAAAAAATTTTTTCCCCAACTGGGTTTTTCAAAATTCCCAACTGGGCGCATAATTTTATGCAATTGCACACTTCGCGCATTCCAACTGGAAAAGCTTTGGAGTTTGGTGATTCGCCCCGTAAACAATGACTTATTTTAACACTTCCCCGTCGCCCGCATGTCCGCCCACGGAATGTTCCGGATTGTGCAAAGGGAGAGTCGGGCGTGTCTTAGGTATGGGAATGTGCGTCCTCGCATGTTATAAGAACTGCGGATAAAGGAAGTGGACGGGGAGTAAGGTTTCCATCAAACTACAAGCCATACATCGTCGGGCAATTGTCCGACAATCGTTTGGCAGTTGCCCGACAATCGTTTGGCAGTTGCCCAACAATCGTTTGGCAATTGCCAGACAATGAGTGGATGGGCGTTTATAAGGCGAACGCCTGTAGTTTAACGCTTTTGGTTGACTACTTTGAGCCTTGTTTTTAATACGGGTTGACTCGGTTAAACTTTACTTTTATTTTTGGTTGATACACTTTGCGGCTTAGTCACGTTTATGGTTGACACCTTGTGGCTGTCTTTTTAACGATGTATCACACAGGCTTGTGACCAATGCGCATGCGTACCTGCTATTGTAAATATGACACGATATTACCGCTGTTTTTCTTTGTCCAGCAACTCACGGTGTATTATGTCAAGGTATTTCCTGCAATATGGATGTGTGATCAGTTCCCTCACCTGCCGGTATTGCCTCTCGTCGGCTGGTTTCCAGCCGAACAAAGCCGGATAGTCGTTCGCTATCATGTATTGAAAGAACACAGGCGTTCCAGTCCATCCCGCAATCCGCTCCAGCTCCTTGCGCTGCAGCCCTATCACCTTCATCCAGCG
>CAZHZH010000060.1:4849-17422 GCA_964537205.1 uncultured Bacteroidaceae bacterium | reverse complement strand
ATGCCTGCAAAGGTAACATTTTTATTTATAACCACACCTTTTTGCTACTGAGCCGGAGTATCCCATTTCATTTTTTGTGCTGCAACATACGATAATACAAATAAAAAAGAGATGCAACTCATGTTTTGCATCTCAATCATATTGGAGGTCGGTACCCGATTCGAACGGGTGTGGACGGTTTTGCAGACCGTTGACTAAACCTCTCATCCAACCGACCATTTTGTTTTGTGACTGCAAAGGTATAAAAAACTTTCGAATCAGCAAGGCATTACAAATAATTATTTTTATATTTGCAGCAAATTACAATTCAGAATGAGAAAACTGGACTACATATACCATACAATCACTGAGTATTGCGAAGAAAACAGTGTAATAAAAAAGGACGGCAAGATATTGGTCGCGCTCAGTGGAGGAGCGGACTCAGTATTCCTCTTATTATACCTTATATATAATAAGTACGACATCGAAGCAGCCCACTGCAATTTCCACCTGAGAAAAGAAGAAAGCATGAGAGACGAACGGTTCGTAAGGAATTTATGCGACAAGTTGGGGATAAAGTTGCATGTAAAAGACTTCAACACGGAAGCAGAGGCCAACGCTAAAGACATCAGCGTCGAAATGGCGGCAAGGGAACTCCGGTATAATTGGTTTGAGAGGCTGCTTTCCGAAACTGGTTGTACATCCATTGCGGTAGCCCACCACAAAGACGACAATGTGGAAACGCTGTTGCTGAACCTGGTTCGTGGAACAGGACTAAAAGGGATGAAGGGGATGCAACCGGTGAACGGACACATTATCCGGCCCTTGCTTTGTATAAGGAGGCAAGATATAATTAATTGTCTTAATGAAATAGGACAAGACTATGTGACCGACAGTACGAACAAAGAAGACATTTATAGTCGCAATAAAATAAGGCTAAACGTACTGCCAATACTTAGAAGCATTAATTTGGCAGCCGACGAAAATATCTCCTCCACAATAGAGAACTTGTCGGAGGCGTACAATGTATACCAAGCCGCCATCGACAAAGATATTGCATCATGTTTGGAGCGGGACTCCAAGACAACATGCATTGACAAAGTCAAACTACAGAATTGTACTTCTCCCATATCAGTCCTTCACACAATACTTGGCAACTATGGATTTAACCGCGGGCAAGTCAAGGCCATATTGCGATGCAATGAGACAGGCAAGCGGTTTTATTCTTCCTCAACCACTTTGCTCATAGACAGAGACAGAATCAGAATATTTTCAAAAGACGATGAAAGCCACGCAGTCGTAAACGAGCCATTAACATGCCATCATGGGATTGAATACAAAATTGAGAAGGCAGCAAACCTGTCAATCAACAAAAAGCCGGACTATGCCTATATTGACGCGGATAAAATCAAAGGAGACCTTGTCGTCAGGAGCGTCAAGACAGGAGATCACTTCGTTCCATTCGGCATGAACGGCAAAAAGCTGATAAGTGATTTCCTCACCGATATGAAAATGAACCTGTTTGAAAAGAAAAGCCAGTTAGTTGTTTGTGATGACAGCAACATCGTGTGGGTCGTCGGCAAAAGAATTTCCAACTTGTACAGAATTGATTCCAACACACAAAAGGTGTTGGTTCTGCATGTAAGCGAATAAGTTGCTACTTGCTTTCGTGCTTAATCTGGCGTGTCTGCTTCTTCTGCATTTTCTTCCACTGCGCCTTGGCATACTCCTGCATGTCAACCACTTCGTCTTTTTCATCAACGATTTCAAAGCCCAGCATGGTTTCAATGACGTCTTCCAAAGTCACAATACCACGCAAGCTGCCATACTCATCTATAATTATAGAGATGTGCTCTTTCTTTTCAAGTAATTTCTCCCATATATTGGCAACCGACTCTTCTTCCGAGAAAGACAATATAGGACGAGCAAGTTCTTTCAAATGTACGTTGAACTTGTCTTCCGCCAAGCGTTCCAATATTGTCTGACGAAGTACGTATCCAGTAATGTAATCGCTGTTGTCGTCATCGTAAATAGGGATTCGAGAGTACTTCGACAATTCCTCATCCTGGTAAAATTCCTTTAGCGTCATGGAACTGTCAGCCATTGAAACAACAACACTTGGAGTCATGATCTCATGAGCGGTTATCTCATCAAGCTTCAATAGATTCTGAATCATTTTATTCTCTTTCTTTTCCAAGACACCTTCCTCGGCTCCGACTGTCACCATTGCAGAAACTTCCTCCCTACTTACGGACACAGGTTGTGAGTTGCGTGAAATCAGATGAGTTATCTTTTCAAGGCAATAAATAACAGGAAAGGTCACAATGACCAGGCAATGTATTATCTTTGACGCAGGTATGGCGAGAGTCCTCCAATAACAAGAACCAATTGTTTTAGGAATTATCTCAGAACACACCAATATTAAAACTGTAAATACAGCTGAAACTACACCAACGACCGTATCATGCGGGTAATTCATTTCCTGTGCCATTTTCAACGCTTGTGATCCCACAAGGGAGGCGCCTACAGTATTGGCGATTGTGTTTAGTACCAATATAGCGGAAATAGGCCTGTCGATATTCAACTTATATTTTTTGAGCAAACCCGCGCCTTTCTTTCCTTGAGTCTCAAGCGATGTAATATAAGTCATTGGAGTAGACATCAAAGTCGCCTCGAGTACGGAGCACATGAAGGAAATCAATAGCGCCGTTACCATATAAATAATCACTAACTCCATACTGCCTCCTCCTCTTTAAGACAATACGGTAAACAAAAATCTAACCGCACCTTCGCGGGATAACCGTCTGAATCTGTTGTCATATATATTTTCAAATCTTTTCTCCATAAGCCAAGTCACCGGCATCACCTAATCCAGGAACGATATAAGCGTGTTCGTTCAGTTTGGGATCGATGGCCGCACACCATAATGTAACATTATCATTATCGTGAAAGACCTTTTTGATATATTCCACACCCGTCTTCGCCGCAATTATGCAACATAAATGCACTTCGGACGGACGCCCTTTTGTGCACAGTGCCTCGTAACCAAGTTCCATGCTCCCGCCAGACGCAAGCATAGGATCGGCGATAATCAATGTTTTGCCATCAATGCAAGGGCTCGCAATGTACTCGATCTTTATTCCGATATTCTCACATTCCTTATCCTTGTAGTAACGGTATGCCGACACGAAAGCGTTATCCGCATTGTCGAACACATCCAGAAAGCCTTGATGATATGGCAATCCGGCACGGAATATCGTTCCAAGGACAATTCGGCTATCCAGTATGTCAGTTGAAGCCACACCTAACGGAGTCTTGACAGACTTGGCAGAATAATGCAGCCTTTTGCTAACCTCATAAGCCATTACATGACCTATGCGGACTAAGTTGTTTCTGAACTTGCCTCTGTCAAGTTGAATTTGTTCATCCCTCAGTTCTGCAAGATACTGATTCAATACAGAATCGGTCTCCGACAAATTGATTACCTCCATATTTAGATTGTAACTTGTGCTTATATATTTCTTTATTTTGCAAAGGTACAAAAAAAATGATTAAACACTTATCTCCTATAAGATATTTACATCCAAATTCAAAAAAAGCGGAAAGACGATTGCGTTTTATTATAAAATTAGTAACTTTGCATTGAATAATTTATATTCATATATAAAGACATATGGGATTATTAGATATTTTAAAGAAGAAACAGAAGGCGAATGTTGGAGGGATGGAAGATTTCATGACGTTGATACGGGTGTACTTTCAGAGTGTTCTCGCATCCAACTTGGGAATATCCAATCTTGCCGCCCTGCCTGACATGGCGGCATTCAAACGCTCCCTCCACGTTGCGACTGTAAACAATAAACTTGGAATTGGAGAGAAGAAGGCATGCAAAAAGATGCTTCAGAACCTATATGGTATAAGCGACAACTTCTTCAAGGAAATAGACCAAAGCATCAAGAAGGGTTGCAAGACTCAGAACGATGTAAGGAACTATCTCTATTTGTTCCAAGGGTACACTCAGGAGCTCATGATGCTTGTAGGCAACCTTATGAAATGGAAGTTCAGAATACCTTCATTCTTAAAGAAAGCATTAAGAGTAATGATTGAAAAGACTGTCAACGACATATTCACACAAAACGATTGGAAAGACGATGGGGTCAGGAAATCGGTGTACGCCGTAAGGAAGTACCAGAAGACCCTTGGTTTCACCGAGGCGTGGACTGTTGAATACGTCTACAATGTAGTAACACTCGCCAAGAAAGAGCCAAGACCTTCACAAGAAGAATTGGACAAGGCGGAAAGTAAAATAAAGAAATAATACGATTGGACTGTTGACAAAGAATCCACATGACAAGCGAGGAAAAGCGTAAGCTACGCCAGTTCGAAGCCAAGGTACAACAACTCATCACAGAGTATCAAAAGCTTCGGGATGAAAATTCCCGACTTCATCAAATTATAACAGGGAAGGACGGGAACATCGCAGACCTCAGTGCCAAGCTCGACCGCTGTCAAAAGGATTACAACAATCTGAAAACAGCCAAAATGATGGTAATCAGCGACGGCGACTTACAAGGAGCACGTCAACACATCACAAGGCTGGTGCGCGAAATCAATAAATGCATCGGACTCCTTAACAAGGACGAGGTGACCGTTGATGATGAACAATGACGTTCGAACGGGAATCTCCCAACGATGCGAGTAAATGGAAGGAATGAAACTCTCTATACGCGTTTTAATCGGAAATGTGACACTGCCAATGTCGGTGTCCAGTGAAGATCAAGAGGAACTGGTGCGCAAAGCCGCAAGCAATGTCAACCAGCAACTCATTGCCATGCGGGAGAAATACAGAGACCTTCCAAATGATAATTATTATGATGCGATGGTAATGCTAAACTCCGAAATAAAGGCTTTGACCGCAGAAAACAAAGTTGACGCCTCACCCATATTCGAAGCATTAGAAGACTTAGGCAACGACATTGACAAATTGCTGAACAAACAATAAACAGCCATAGTATTTTACCATTCATCATATAAATACAAGCGACAAGAATTTTTACGCGCACAATTTCAGAATGCACAGGTTTGCAGGCTGATGTTGTGCGTATTATATAATAAACAAAAGTAACAAAATGGAAGGAACCGCAATTACAGTCATCGCAACAGTTATTGGCATAATAGCCGGAGCTGTTATTGGATATCTCCTGTTCAGATACGTCCTGAAACAGACCTATAACAAATCAATCAAAGAAGCCAAAGAGGAGGCTGAGAATATCAAGAACAAGAAACTTCTTGAAGTCAAGGAAAAATTCCTCAATAAAAAGTCAGAGCTTGAAAAAGAGGTGTCGCAAAGGAACGCGAAATTCCAACAGATTGAGAACAAGCTCAAGCAGAGAGAAATATCGCTCAACCAACGCCACGAAGAGCTACTTCGCAAAAAGCAAGAATGCGACAGCCTGTCTCAAAGCCTGGAAGCCAAAATTGCCAACAACGACAAAAAACGCACAGAGCTTGAGGAGTTGCAGCAGCAAGAACGTACCAAACTGGAACAAATCGGCGGTCTGTCGGCAGACGAAGCCAAGGAACACTTGATTCAGAGCATGAAGGACGAAGCTCGCACACAGGCGCAACAATATATCAATGAGATTGTTGATGATGCGAAGTTAACTGCCAACAAGGAAGCGAAGCGCATTGTAATCCAGACAATACAGCGTGTAGCGACTGAAACGGCTATCGAGAACTCCGTCACAGTGTTTCATCTTGACAACGATGAAATCAAAGGAAGGGTTATCGGACGTGAAGGGCGCAACATAAGGGCGCTTGAAGCCGCGACAGGAACCGAATTGGTGGTAGACGATACCCCTGAGGCGATTGTAATAAGCGGATTTGATCCAGTGCGCCGTGAAGTCTGCCGTCTCGCACTGCATCAATTAGTGGCAGACGGACGCATACATCCCGCACGTATAGAGGAAGTCGTAAACAAGGTCAAGAAACAGCTTGAAGAGGAAATCATAGAGACAGGGAAACGCACGGCTATCGATATGGGTATCCACGGACTGCACCCTGAACTAATTCGCTTGATAGGCAAGATGAAATATCGTTCATCATACGGCCAGAACCTTTTGCAACACGCACGTGAGACAGCCAACTTGTGCGCCATCATGGCGGCGGAACTTGGACTGAATCCTAAAAAGGCACGGCGCGCCGGACTTCTTCACGACATTGGCAAAGTGCCAGATGAAGATCCTGAAATGCCGCATGCACTGTATGGAGCCAAAATCGCAGAACAATACAAAGAGAAGCCCGATATAGTAAACGCAATAGGAGCGCACCACGATGAAATTGAGATGACTACATTGCTGGCTCCCATCGTTCAAGTTTGCGACGCCATATCAGGAGCCCGGCCTGGAGCTCGACGCGAGATCGTTGAGGCATACATCAAGCGCCTGCACGACCTTGAAGAACTTGCAATGAGCTATCCAGGCGTTACTAAAACGTATGCCATCCAGGCAGGACGAGAACTTAGGGTCATTGTCGGTGCAGACAAGATATCTGATGCCGACATTGAAACGCTCAGCGCCGACATAGCAAAAAAGATACAAGACGAAATGACATACCCTGGACAAATTAAAATAACAGTCATTCGCGAGACACGCTCTGTAAGTTTTGCAAAATAACTTCTGCAGATGAGGCGGCGGCTAATCACTTTATTGATATTTGTCTCAACATACTGTTCTGCCCAGGTAAAGCGTCTTGGGCAGAACATTACGTATATGGCAGAGAGCAACATTTCGCTTAGCGACAACAAAACCGCCCCATTTTGGTTTACTAACAACAAACATGGCTTGTCTTCAAAGAAAGGTAATTCAGGATATATCCGTACCGCACTCTCACGTGACATCTGTACCGACTCGCTCAGTAGCTGGAAAGTGGGCTTTGGGGCAGATGTGGTAGTCCCAGTGAATTATACTGCAGACTTTTTTATACACCAACTATACGGGCAAGTCAAATACAAACGAGTTCTTCTTACAATTGGATCAAAAGAGCTGCCAATGGAGTTCAACAACGACGAGTTAAGTTCAGGTGATATGACAATAGGCATAAATGCACGTCCAATTCCACAAATACGACTTGAACTGCCAGATTACATCCCAATACGTGGCTTTAACAATTGGATAAGCATAAAAGCGCATATAGCCTTCGGAATTTACACCGACAACAATTGGCAAGAAGACTTCACCAATAAACAGAAACTCTACTCTAACAATTCCTTGTTTCATAGTAAATCCATTTATTTCCATATAGGTAAGAAAGAAGTGTTCCCAATCACATTCACCGGCGGCATACAACTGGCGAGCCAGTTCGGAGGTGAAGTATGGAATGTCTCACAAAGGAAAGACGACCAATCTGCGGATTTCAATCCGCACATTAAGATGAACAGTGGTTTGAAAGGTTTTTGGAATGCTCTCACAATGGGAGGAAGCGATCCGAATGACGGTGACAACAAGAACGTAGAAGGCAATCACCTTGGTAGTTGGCATGGCAGCCTGCAGTTCCACATGCCCGATTGGTCGGTAAGAGGCTATTTCGAACATTTCTTCGAGGATCATTCACAACTATTCTTCCAATATGGCTGGAAAGACATGACATGGGGCGTAGAGGCAGCGTTGCCAGACAACCCGATAATGTCTACGATTGTAATCGAGACCATGTCGACTAAAGACCAAACAGGAGGAATATACCACGATAAAACAGCTAACATCCCAATACAAATAAGCGGCAAGGACAACTACTACTATAATCACATCTATGGTGGCTGGCAACATTGGGGTATGTCAATTGGGAATCCTCTGATTATCTCACCGACATATAATGACAATGGCAGTATAAGCACAAGGCACAACAGAATAAAGGCGATACATATAGGAGCGTGTGGAGACCCAAGTAGCAAGCTACACTATAGATTGCTGTATACGCACATGCGGTCATGGGGAACATACGATTCTCCGCTGCGCAACACCCAGACCAACAGGTTCGTGCTTGCGGAACTCACCTATAAGCCGGCATGGAGGCCTGCATGGACAAAAGGATTGTCGGCAAAGGGCGCCATAGGCGTAAATCATGGTAGCATAATTAAAAACAGTATTGGTTTTTCATTGACGTTGAGAAAGGAATGGAACACAAAATGAAAAGAAAAGTAATTGTAGCTATAATTATAATATTAATAATGTGTCTTGAATCATGCGACAAGACAGACGTAAACGGTGATCTCGATGGCAACTGGCAACTCATTGAATGGAAGGACAATGCGACGCAAAGCATTGTTGCCACCAACATGAGCCGGCGTATATACTATACGATAAAATACAATATCTTACAGACAAAAGACATAGACGCGAGTTACGACACATTTCACCTGTCATATTTCCATTACACTAATGACTCATTATTTATAGACAAGACATTTCGTAGGCCGTTTGATACTGAAGAGCCGCTTGACTCACTTGTCAAATATGGTTGTCCCGCCGATGGTAAATTCGCAATCACTACCCTAACCGGCAACAAACTTGTGCTGTCGTGTCCCAATAGCCGTCTCACATTTCGAAAATACTAAAAACAATGAAGTCCCCAGCATAAAGCAGCCTCACCAAACAACGCATATACCGCGCATATAGAAAAATAAACTGCATAAACATTGCCTTAAAACAATAAAATCCGTAACTTTGCAAACAGATAATATCTCACCACCAAAACAAACAATGTTATATATGGACAAGCAACTCAAAAAAGTACTGGTTCTCGGCTCTGGCGCGCTGAAAATAGGTCAAGCAGGAGAGTTCGATTATTCAGGATCACAAGCCTTAAAGGCACTCAGAGAAGAAGGCATCAGCTCTGTTTTAGTAAACCCTAACATCGCTACAATTCAAACCTCCGAAGGTATTGCTGACAAGGTATACTTCCTTCCAGTAACACCTTTTTTTGTAACCGGAATCATCAAGAAAGAACGTCCAGACGGCATCCTCCTCGCATTCGGAGGACAAACTGCCTTGAATTGCGGCACAGAATTGTTTCTCAATGGCACCCTCAAAGAATACGGAGTAAAAGTATTGGGAACATCTGTTGAAGCAATAATGAACACGGAAGACCGTGACCGTTTCGTCAAGCAGCTTAACAAGATAGAGATTAAAACGCCAGTAAGTCACGCAGTTGAAAACATGACCGACGCAATCAAGTCTGCGCGCGAAATTGGTTATCCAGTCATGATACGTTCCGCCTACGCACTCGGAGGATTAGGCAGTGGAATATGCCCTGACGAGAATGCATTCAAGCAATTGGCAGAAAGCGCATTCACATTCGCGCCACAAATACTCGTGGAAGAATCATTGAAAGGTTGGAAGGAAATAGAATTTGAATGTATACGCGACAAGAACGACCATTGCTTCACTGTCGCCAGCATGGAAAATTTCGACCCACTCGGCATACACACAGGAGAATCAATTGTTGTAGCTCCTACCTGCTCGCTTACCGACGAACAAGTAAAACTGCTACAAGATCTCACAATAAAGACCGTACGTCATCTGGATATTGTCGGAGAGTGCAACATCCAGTTCGCATTCAACGCAGAGACAAATGACTACCGTGTCATTGAAATTAACGCCAGACTGAGCCGGTCATCTGCCCTTGCCTCAAAGGCTACGGGCTATCCTCTCGCATTCGTAGCGGCTAAGATCGCCCTGGGCTACACTCTTGACCAAATTGGAGAAATGGGAACGACCAACTCAGCATACGTTGCGCCACAGTTGGACTATATGATATGCAAGATTCCGCGTTGGGACCTTACCAAATTTTCTGGTGTCAGCCGCCGAATAGGGTCATCAATGAAATCAGTCGGAGAAATAATGTCAATCGGACGCTCTTTTGAAGAGATGATACAAAAGGGGCTGCGCATGATTGGACAAGGCATGCATGGCTTTGTAGGCAACGATCACATCAAGTTCGACAATCTCGACTACGAATTGTCACATCCTACCGACTTGCGCATATTTGCCATCGCACAGGCACTTGAGGAAGGCTACACGGTGGAGCGCATTGAGGAGCTGACTAAAATAGATACCTGGTTTATATCAAGGCTAAAACACATAGTAGACCTCAAACACAAACTTCAATTGCTCAACTCACTTGAAGAAATATCGCCAGAATTCATGCGCGAGGTTAAAGCTTGCGGATTCAGCGACTTCCAAATTGCACGCTTTGTATTGAAACCGTCAGGCAATATGGAAGAGGAGAACCTCAAGGTCAGAAAATACCGCAAGGGGATGAATATTCTTCCAGCAGTCAAACGCATAAACACCGTCGCAAGCGAACATCCCGAACTGACGAACTACCTGTATATGACTTATGGGACTACTGGCTATGACGTTAATTACTATCACAATGAAAAATCGGTCGTAGTACTTGGCTCGGGTGCATACCGCATAGGATCGTCAGTAGAATTCGACTGGTGCTCGGTGAACGCCATCAACACCGCACGCAAGTTGGGGTACAAGAGCATAATGATCAATTACAATCCTGAAACAGTCAGCACAGACTATGATATGTGTGATCGTCTTTACTTCGACGAGTTGTCATTCGAGCGCGTACTCGACGTAATCGACCTTGAACAACCTCGCGGCGTTATTGTGAGTGTCGGCGGACAAATTCCAAACAACTTGGCTATGAAACTATACCGCCAAGACGTTCCAATACTCGGAACATCACCTATTAGCATTGACCGTGCGGAGAACAGGAATAAATTCTCAGCGATGCTTGACAAACTCGGTATAGACCAGCCTGCATGGCGTGCACTGACATCTCACGACGACATTAAAGAATTTGTCAAGGAAGTAGGTTATCCAGTTCTTGTACGCCCATCATACGTATTGTCGGGTGCGGCCATGAACGTATGTTACAGCGACGAAGAACTCGACCGCTTTTTAAATATGGCGACAGAAGTGAGCAAGGACTACCCTGTCGTTGTCAGTCAATTTATGCAGGACACCAAAGAAATAGAGTTCGACGCGGTAGCTCAACAAGGAGAAATAGTAGAATACGCCATCAGCGAACATATTGAGTTCGCGGGAGTGCACTCGGGAGACGCCACACTTGTTTTCCCTGCACAGCAAATCTATTACTCAACTATAAGGCAATTGAAAAAGATAAGCCGGCAAATAGCCAAAGAGCTCAACATATCCGGTCCGTTTAACATCCAGTATCTTGCAAAAGGACCAATTGTGAGAGTCATAGAGTGCAATCTGCGCGCATCACGCTCATTTCCGTTTGTTTCAAAGATTTTGAAACACAACCTTATCGATACAGCGACCAGAATAATGCTTGACGCGCCATATACAAAACCCGACAAGTCGGAATTCGACATTGACCGCATCGGAGTTAAAGCGAGCCAATTCTCTTTCGCACGCCTGCAAAACGCGGATCCTGTATTAGGAGTCGACATGAGTTCGACTGGCGAAGTCGGCTGTTTAGGTGACGACATGAACGAGGCTCTCCTTAACGCACTTATAGCCACTGGTTACAAATTGCCAAAGAAAAGCATACTTATATCTTCAGGCGGTGCACGTGGCAAGATGGACCTTCTCGATGCATGTAAAAAATTGCAGACAAAACATTACGACATTTTCGCAACACATGGTACCGCTAAATACTTAAATGAGAACGGGGTGAGCGCGACGGAAGTCGCATGGCCTGATGAAAAAGAAGGAATCAACGTCATGGACATGATCGCCCAACACAAGTTCGAGCTTATAATCAATGTACCTAAAAACCAAACCAAGCGTGAGCTCACCAATGGCTACAAGATACGCAGGGCGGCCATCGATCACAACATACCATTGATGACAAACGCGCGGCTGGCCAAAGCATTCATCGAAGCATTTACAGACAAGAGGCTCGAAGACTTGCAAATTAAGAGCTGGCAAGAGTACGTGAAGTAATTAAACATCAATAATAATATTAGAAGAGGGTGTATCAAAATTCTGATGCATCCTCTTTTTGATTCGAAAATATTTCATCCATAACGCGCATATATGAACTTAACGACAACTTCACCTTTTTCAGATGAAAACCTCATGAAGTTCGAACCATAACCTCATGAAGTTCGGGGCATAACTTCATGAAGTTATATGGTAAAGTACTACATGTTAGACCAAGCCTGCCCTCACCTCATAGCCATCTCTTCCCATCATCAACCCTACTCCTCTTACATCATCCTTCCGTCATCCCAAGTCTGCCGAGTGGATCTTTATAGCTGATGCCACTACTGTCCCATTAAACCCAAATCGGTCATTAGCGTTATGATGATAACAACTATATTTCCAGAGCAGATGTTTTTACGGTTTGAGGGCGCAATGGGGTTCCATTGTAACCGAAAAACGAGAAAATAGATGACAAAAAGAGAGTTTGTTAGGGCGTAACAGCCTAATGACCGATTTGGGTTAAAGTAGTCTAAATATTCTTGCCATCAAAAAAAATAATCATATATTAATATGGTTGCCAGTCTATATTAATATGGTTTGGCATTTATATTAATATCGTTGACCATTT
>CAZHZH010000060.1:0-4749 GCA_964537205.1 uncultured Bacteroidaceae bacterium | reverse complement strand
ATATTAATATCGTTGGCCATTTATATTAATATCGTTGGCCATTTATATTAATATCGTTGGCCATTTATATTAATATCTAAACTCGTCCCAATTTTAACGGGGCAGTAATGAACCGATGCAATAAAAGAATTATATGTATTGAGCCATTAGTTTGGAAAAATAATTGTACCTTTGTATATAAATAAAGAGATAAAAGAACATCCATGGACATGAATACGGCACAATATTTGCAAGAAGGAACGTCATTATATCATGGTGTGTATCGTATAGATAAGGTTCTCGGGCAAGGCGGTTTCGGAATAACATACCTTGCGACTGATGTGAACCTGGATATGAAAGTCGCTATCAAGGAGTTCTTTCCGGAGAACTTCTGCTACCGCGACACGGATACGAGCCATGTGAATCTTGGCACAGCCAGTTCGCATGAGTTTATAGAACGCCTCAAGCAGAAGTTTTTGAAAGAGGCGCGCAACATCGCCAAACTCAATCACCCCGGCATTATCAGAATCCACGCCGCCTTCGAGGAGAATGCCACGGCGTATTATGTAATGGACTATATCGATGGCTGTACGTTATACGACATAGTCAAGCGGAATGGTCCATTGCCGGAGTCGAAGGCATTAGTATATATAAATAAGGTAGGCAAGGCATTGGAATACATCCATGACCGCAAGATGAACCACTTAGACGTGAAACCAGCCAACATAATGGTACGGCACATCGATGACACTCCGGTACTGATCGACTTTGGACTGTCAAAACAGTATGACTCGTCGGGCATGCAGACATCCACCACGTTGACAGGATTGTCGCATGGATATGCCCCATTTGAACAATACAACGAGGGAGGAGTGAGTGAGTTCTCCCCACAAACCGACATCTACTCGCTTGCGGCGACTTTGTACTACCTGCTCACTGGTGTTGTGCCACCTCCCGCTCCACGCCTGATTGACGACGGATTAACCTTTCCACAAGGATTTCCTGCACATCTTAAAGCACCAATCACCCAAGCGATGTCAACGGCGAGAAAGAACAGACAATCCACAGTAGGAGAGTTTCTCGCAGATTTGGACAATACTGACACAGTAGAGAAAGTAATCAAAGACGACACTGATAATAACCGTCAGAAGGCGGCCTCAACATCCCGTATCGTAGACGGTCAAGACCTGAACCGCGACACGGTGATAGAGAACAATGGGGATGCCACACGGATTAACATACCTTTCGTTAAAGGCGAGCAATCCAAACAGCAAACGCCAGATAAGGCAAAAGCTTATGCTTGGAAGAATAAAAAAACATATAAGATACTTGGATTTGTCGGCTGTGCCGCAATTCTTATAGCTGCCGCAGTAATGTTCGTACATGAAATGTCGTTACATGTCACAGTTAGCGAGCCAAGCGGGACAGTGAACGGCTACAACTATGTTGACCTTGGGTTGCCAAGCGGGACATTATGGGCGACTCATAATCTTGGAGCATACAGCCCTGAAGAGTATGGAGATTACTACGCTTGGGCAGATACTGAGCCTCGAACAAGCGGGTTCGATTGGGAATCCGCCCCCTACTATAAGACCGGTGGTGCAACATCTGTCGACACAGAATGGTACAAATACATGGGTACTGATGGCAAGTCTGTCCTTGATCCAGAGGACGATGCGGCGACAATGGCCCTCGGTTCTCCATGGCGCATGCCGACAAATGAAGAGATACAGGAACTCGAAGAAACATGTGAATGGACATGGGGGAAAATGAACGGGAAGAAAGGTTACAAGGTGACTGGTCCGAACGGGAACTCTATTTTTTTACCTGCAGCGGGTACACGCAACGGTGATGACCTCTACTCAGAAAATGAAGAAGGAATCTATTGGTCAAGTACAGTGGACCCACCCTGTAGTTACTTCTATGCATTTGGGTTGGGCTATAATTCAACAGGACTATTCAACGACTATTATGATGGTCGCCCAAGTGGCAACAGCATCCGTCCTGTACTATCACCTTTATATGTTGACCTTGGATTGAGTGTAAAATGGGCGACTTGCAACCTCGGAGCGTCGCGTCCGGATGAATATGGCAACTACTATGCCTGGGCAGAGACCGAACCTCGTACAGGCAACACTTGGCATTATGATTGGGACAACACTCCTTATTGCTTGGATATGTCTGGTGATTCATGGAGTAAATACAATGGTTCAGACGGCAAAACCACCCTTGACCCTGAGGATGATGCCGCAACAGCCGCACTTGGTTCTCCATGGCGTATGCCTTCAAAAGCAGAAGTAAAGGAATTATTGGATAGGTGTGCTTGGACATGGACCACAATGAATGGCAAGAAAGGATATAATGTGATCGGTCCTAACGGAAACTCCATATTCCTGCCCGCCGCTGGCTATCGCTACGAGTCGAGTCTCAACTACACAGGCACCTACGGTCACTATTGGTCAAATTTGTACAATACAAATAATCCAGACGATGCCTACTACTTGCTTTTCGGCCCTGACGATCAACACGAATGGTACAGCTACGACCGATATCTGGGACATCCTATCCGTCCCGTACGTCCATGAATAATAAGGTATAAATGCTGTGAGTTACCCTATGAAAAGATTTACAAAAAAGACCTGGATACTAATCAGTTTGTTTGGCATCATCATAATCATCACACTGATTGGACTTTTTCCTCCTACCGGTACGTTGAGGGGAAATAACAACTTACGACATACGGTGGACTCACTTAACGAGTTGGCCTACACCAGCAGGTACATGTATCTGGATTCAACTGCAAAATACTCACAATTGGCATTCAATAAATCGGCAGACTACGACGAAGGCAGGGCTATCGCACTCAACAACCTGGCATTCGTGCAATACATGCTAATGGATTACGACAGCGCGCAAACATTATATTTAGAAAGCGACCTTGCTACAAACAACCTTATAATAAAAGCCGCGGCAGACGTTGGCATCATGAAGATTTGCCAAATCACAAGCCGTAACGACGCTTTTTATGATTATCGAAACGACGCAGAATACAAACTTAGCCGTATTGAAGAGGATAAAGACCTGCTAACGCCTATACAAACCACGTGGTACAATTATGTTAGAAGTGAATTCCACTTCGCATCCGCAACTTATTACAACAACATTCAACAAGAGGCTCAAGGCGATACCGAACTGCAATGTGTCACATCAGATATGAGCATGGTTGACTCTGATTCCGCACAGCTCGCAAGATATTGCCTGCTGACTCACGACTACGATCGTGCGCTGGAAATAGCACGACGGAGCGGACTCTCCTATATGTTAGCAAGTGCCCTGCAAAAAATCGCAAGCAACATAATCAACTCAGAGACGACAGGAAGCAATGACTCATTAAGCACTCTCCCATTGGAGATAGCCCAACATTCTTTGCAACTGTTCCGTGAATATGGATCAATATACAGCCGTGCCATAACGTACCTCACAATATCAGAGTACTATGTACATAAGAACCAACCTGAAGTGGCACTTGACACTGCTACCAAAGCACTTGAATTTGTCAATATTCAGCACCGAAGGCTATATGGCGTGGACGCGGAATTCCTAATGCCATATTCGTCCCAGCAAGACTCCATATCCACTGAGATGAGGTGGATGCGTAATGGCACAATCACATGCGCATGGGACTGGATAGCACAAATTCGGGAACACCTTAGCATGGTTTATAGCAGCCTTGGACAAAAACGGCAATCAGATTACAACAGAAACATTTATCTTGACATACTCAATGCAACCAGACAAGACAAACAGCTTGAGAACCAATATGAGAACTTGGAAATAGAGCAAAACAGGCAGTACTTCCTGGCATGGACTGTAGCTATTTTGTCAGTCCTTCTGTTCCTTGGACTCTTCCTTTATATTCGCTTCTTGAAACGGAAGACAGAACGCAGTTACAACAACGACATAACAGCAGTGGAAGAAACATTCCATAAATGGATGAGGGAAAAACAATCATTGTATTCCTCAATGCAGATGGAAGCAAAGCGCATCGACAGTGAGACGTACATACACGAGCAACACATTGCAGAAAACAAACGGAGCTATATTGACAAATGCACCAGCCTGTCGCTCGTGTATAGTATTACACCATTTCTTGACCGTGCAATCAACGAATTGAACCGACTGAGAGACGCTGACGCACCAGTACCGACACGAAGGGAAAGACTCTCGTATCTCATGGAACTAATTGACCAAATCAATCTCTACAACGAAATACTGTCACACTGGATCAAAGTGCGCCAAGGCATTGTTTCCCTAAACATTGAAAACTTCAAGTTACAGCCATTGCTCGACACATTGGCAAAAAGCAACAACTCATTTGTAAACAAAGGTTTGTCACTGCATGTAGAGAAGTCTGACGCTATAGTAAAAGCAGACAGGGCATTAACACTGTTCATGATGAACACTTTACTTGACAATGCGAGAAAGTATACACCTCAAGGAGGTAGCGTCAGCATCAGCACTCTGACATCTGACAATTACGTGGAAATATCCATATCCGATACAGGACGAGGACTTTCAGAGGCGGATATGGAAACGATACGCCATGAAAAGGTTTACGACTCAAGCAAAATTGGAGACACAGAACACGACAGTGAGTTGAAACAAAACAAGGGTTTTGGATTCGGACTTATGAATTGCAAAGGCATAATCGATAAATACCGCAAATCAAACTCTTTGTTCTCGGTATGCCTGTTCGACGTTGAAAGCCCA
>CAZHZH010000059.1:0-17482 GCA_964537205.1 uncultured Bacteroidaceae bacterium | reverse complement strand
TGCTCTGGAAATATAGTTGTTATCATCATAACGCTAATGACCGATTTGGGATTATATGCCTTTGTATGGCCGTTTATTCAGTTCCGCCTATGCAGCTTATTGCATCGCATACACCGCGTCCATTATCTTCTTGCCAAGTTCGTCGGCCTCTTGAATAGTGGCGGCCTCGCTGTAAACACGTATGATAGGCTCAGTATTTGACTTGCGCAGATGCACCCATTTGTCGGCGAAATCAATCTTGACACCGTCAATGTCGTTCACTTTGGCCGTAGGGTCGTCGGCGAACATGTTCTTCACCTTCAAGAGGATGGCGTCAACATCGGTCGTAGGACCGAGTTCGATGCGGTTCTTGGCTATTTGATATTCAGGATATGTCTTTCTCAGCTCACTGACAGTGCATCCCTTATGCGCCAAGTACGACAGGAAGAGGGCGATACCTACCAAGGCGTCGCGTCCGTAGTGGGCCTGAGGATAAATCACTCCCCCATTACCCTCTCCGCCGATAATGGCATTCGTCTCCTTCATCTTAGCTACTACGTTCACTTCTCCGACCGCCGAAGCGTTGTATTGTTTGCCATAGTGTTCGGTCACATCACGCAAGGCGCGTGTCGACGAAAGGTTGCTGACAGTATTGCCAGGTGTGACACTCAGCACATAGTCAGCCACTGTGACCAGAGTGTACTCCTCACCATACATACGTCCGTTCTCACAAATAATGGCAAGGCGGTCGACATCAGGATCGACAACAAAGCCCACGTCGTGGTCACCTTTCTTCATAAGGTTCATTATGTCGCCAAGGTTTTTTTCAAGAGGTTCCGGATTGTGCTTGAAATCGCCTGTCGGTTCGCCATAAAGCGGTGTGACGGTCTCGACCCCGAGTTGTTCGAGAAGCATAGGCAAGATGATGCCGCCTACAGAGTTCACCGAGTCGAACGCCACACGGAACTGCGCGCTCTTGATCGCGGCTACATCAACCAGCGGCAGATTAAGCACCAAGTCTACATGGCGTTGATTATACGAATCGTCTTCCCTATAGTGTCCGAGATGGTCGACATCGGCAAAGGTGAAATCTTCGCGATCGGCAATTGAAAGTACTTCATTGCCTTCAGCCGCATTGAGGAACTCGCCCCGGTTGTTGAGCAGCTTCAACGCGTTCCAATGTCTCGGATTATGGCTGGCGGTAATGATGACGCCGCCACACGCACCTTCCATGGTAACGGCGATCTCTGTGGTCGGAGTTGATGCCAGACCGATGTTCACAACATCAAATCCCATTCCCATAAGTGTGCCACAAACCACGTCCTTAACCATTTCGCCAGATATGCGGGCGTCGCGTCCCACTACTATCTTATTGCTGTCGACTTTTGTCGTTTGCCGGATGAATGTGGCAAACGCGGCGGTGAACTTCACGATGTCGAGAGGATTGAGTCCGTCTCCTACCCTGCCTCCGATAGTTCCCCTAATGCCTGATATTGATTTAATTAGACTCATAAATCAAAAGTTTTTTATATTTGTGTCTTTACTTTATGCTCCTTTATGTCCACGTATATGCATTCCGGCTCATTATTTTATATTCCAAGCTGGTACGTTATTTCGTAATACATAGGCAGCACATATCCCGAGGCATTCCTCGTGCCAGATGTATGCGGGACAATCATGCGGATTTTAGCTATACGTCCAGCATTACGTGTCAGGCGTATGTAATCAAGCGGCTTCAGCCAACCTGTAGGGACGGTGGACGAGCTATATGTGGACAGCATGACTCCCTCAGTAAACGACGCCGTGTACGAGCGTCCGCGATGGCTGTACTTGCACAGCATTTTGTCAACGATGCTTGAGCTGTACAGATTTGTAGCGCTGACTTCAGCGTCCTCTATATCATATTCGAGGAAACGGCAGAGGATGCTCTTACTGATCGTACTGTCAGACGATTGGGTTTTTGCCATCTCTATCATCGACTGCCCGTCGCCCCTGCGTACAATCTGCATATAGATGCCGTCGTCATTAAAGAGGACGAACTCGTTCTTCGTGGTGTCAGTCGTTGAGTCCTGTGCCTCGAACTGCTCTTCGCTGATGACAGTTATCGGTCCGACCAAGTCATTGTCTTGAATAAAGCGGTTGATGGCGTTCTTCTCTTTCTTCTTCATGTCAGCGTAGGTCTCGCCGTCATCACAACTGAAAAAAGCGGACACGCAGCACAAAGCTATAATTGGGAATATAATCTTTCTCATAATTATCCTGTCTCTGTTTTCTTAAACTGATTGCAACGTCATTCCCGCTTTCAAGCCCTTCAAATAGCGTATATTCTTACAAGGGTCGTCGGCTCCAAAAATGAAACTGCCTGATACAAGCACATCCGCCCCCGCCTCAGCGAGCAAGGGTGCCGTAGTGGCGTTTACACCTCCGTCAACCTCTATAAGCGCATGCGAGCCAGTCCGTTCGATAAGCCTGCGCAACTGCCTTGTCTTGTCGAGAGAGTGCATAATGAACTTCTGCCCGCCAAAGCCGGGGTTGACAGTCATCAGCAGCACCATGTCGACATCACATATTATATCCTCAAGCATACATACGGGAGTTGCCGGATTGAGTGTCACAGCGGCACGCATTCCCTTGTCGTGAATTTGCCGTATTACACGATGCAAATGCGGACATGCCTCGTAATGCACGTTCATAGTGGAAACCCCGAGCGCGGCCAGACGATCGGTAAACTTCTCAGGTGATACGATCATCAGATGCACGTCCATAGGCTTCTTGCACAAAGAGGCTACAGCATCGAGGACGGAGAATCCGAAACTGATGTTAGGGACGAACACGCCGTCCATAATATCAAGGTGAAGCCAATCGGCGTCACTTTGGTTAATCATATCGATTTCCTTGTCCAAATGCAAGAAATCTGCCGCAAGCAACGAAGGCGATACAATCATCTTTTGAATTAATATCTTATTTTGCATTGCAAAGGTAATGAAAATATGTGACATCACGAAAAAGTGCATCGTTTTTTATTAATCGCCGGCAAAAAATTCACGTTCACGCCTATAACTATCATATCCAAATACACGACACGGCGGTAGCAAATCATTAATCGCTTTGCGTGCTTTCGTCGCAAATAAACAAGACGAATAACGAAATGTTGGGGTAAAGATGCGTGAAGTTTATAAAAATTATGCTACCTTTGCAGAATAAACCGCCTTATAGGCTTTGTATCACATTGTAAGGACAACAATAGAACAATGCTCTCACAAAAGATATCATACAACGAGGTGGCAGAGGCCAAACGCATGTTCGACGCATGCAAAAGTGTAGTGATAGTGACACACGTATCGCCCGACGGTGATGCGATAGGTTCGTCATTAGGACTATACGAGTATCTAAAAAAGAAGGGGAAAATGGTAACCGTGATCGTACCCAACTACTTTCCCGACTTCCTGCGATGGATGAAAGACAGTGACAAAATCATACAATTTGACATTCACAGGGCTCAGGCGCGCACTTACGTAGGACACGCCGACTTGATTGCCGTACTCGACTTAAACGAGCCAAAGCGGCTTGACGATTTGTCTTCGCTCATAACGGAATCAAAGGCGAAAAAGATAATGATCGACCACCATCTGCAGCCACAAAGGAACTTCTGCGACCTAACAATCTCCTATCCAAACGCCAGCAGCACGAGCGAGCTGGTATTCCGTTTGATCGACTCCATAGGAGGAACATCACAACTGACCAAGGCGGCAGCCGAAGATCTTTACACGGGCATGTGTACCGACACAGGCAAGTTTACATTCAATTCAAACGACCCCGAAATCTACTTAATTCTCGCCGAACTACTAAAGAAAGGAATAGACAAGGACAAAATCAACCGGCTCATATACAACAATTATAGCGAGGCCCGATTCAGACTGCTTGGCTACATCCTGTCTGAAAAACTGCAAGTTTTCCAAGACGTGCACACCACGTTGTTTACCTTGTCGCGCGAGGAAATGAAACGATTCAAATACTTGAAGGGCGACACAGAAGGAGTTGTGAACCTTCCACTGCAAATCAAAGGAGTGAAACTGTCGGTATACATGCGCGAGGACACTGAAAAATCACGCATATTCGTTTCCTTACGCTCCGTGGACGACTTCCCGGCGAACAAGGTCGCGGCGGACTTCTTTAACGGCGGCGGACACTTGAATGCGGCAGGAGGACAGTTGCAATGTACTATGGACGAAGCGGTGGAAACTTTCCATAAAGCCATTGAAGCATACAGAGACAAGCTCACCGAAGGCGACCACGCACAGAATGAGACTTCCACCAAAGCCGGACACACGGCAGAGAACCAGACGGACGGCATCACGGCCGACGCTGTTGACGGCGGTACGGACAAAGAGAAAAAACAATAACCAATAATAAGAACAAAACGACTTATGAAATCATTCCGAATCTTATGTACATGGATGCTCATGACGCAGGCATCATTATTAATGACAGCACAAGTAGCGACAATCAGCGGTCCCGACGGCCGTCTGCAAGTGAATGTCGACGTAAAAGAAGGCAGGCCCGTTTATTCTATCACTTACGATGGGAAGCAAATGCTTGAGGACTCCCCACTTGGGTTCGTCGCCAACACTGGAGACTACTCGGGCAATGTCAGTTACATGGATTCCAAACGGTCAAAGATAGAGAAGACATACACACTGAATCGTAGCAAGGTGTCGAATGTTGATTACAAGGCAAACGAGTTGAAAGTGGATTTTGAAGCGGCCAAGAAGCCTTTCACAATAACTTTCAGGGTCAGCGACAACGACATCGCGTTCCGGTATGAACTGCCCAAAAAAGGCGATACAGGCAGCATTATAATAGAAAAGGAGGCTACAGGATTCGATTTCCCGACTGTTACAACTACATTCCTCACACCGCAAAGCGATGCAATGATAGGCTGGAAGCGCACGAAACCAAGCTACGAGGAAGAGTACAAACTTGACGTCCCGATGACCGAGCCGTCTCAATACGGACACGGATATACCTTCCCTTGCCTGTTCAAGATTGGTAACAATGGCTGGGTGCTCATCAGCGAAACCGGGGTTGACAGTAAATACTGCGCGTCGCGACTCAGCGAGATGAAAGGCGACGGACTCTACACAATTGACTTCCCTATGCCGGAAGAGAACAACGGAAATGGAACCGTCGCGCCTGCATTCTCACTCCCTGGAACCACTCCATGGAGGACAATCACTGTGGGAGCCACTCTCAAACCGATCGTGGAGACAACCATTCCGTGGGACAATGTAGACCCTCTATACGAAACCACAACCGACTATAAGTTCGGCAAGGGAACTTGGAGCTGGATCGTATGGCAGGACAACTCAATAAACTACGACGACCAAGTGAAATTCATACAACTCGCCAAGGCGATGAACTTCCAATACGTGCTGATCGACAACTGGTGGAACACCAACATAGGGAAAGAGCGTATGGAGCAGTTGGTGAAATACGCGCAAAGCCAGGGAGTAGACGTATTCCTTTGGTGGAGTTCCAGCGGTTATTGGAATGACATAACCCAAGGTCCTATAAACCACATGGACAACCCTATCAAACGCAAAGAAGCGATGAGGTGGATGCACAAGATTGGCGTGAAGGGCATCAAGGTGGACTTTTTCGGAGGAGACAAACAAGAGACCATGCGCCTGTACGAAGCCATATTAAGCGACGCCGATGACAACGGACTCATGGTGATATTCCATGGATGTACGCTTCCACGCGGCTGGGAACGGATGTATCCGAATTACGTAGGAAGTGAGGCTGTACTCGCTTCCGAGAATATATTCTTCAACCAACACTTCTGCGACGTGGAGGCAATCAACACTGCCACACATCCGTTCATCCGCAACACAGTTGGATGCATGGAATTCGGAGGCTCGTTCCTCAACCGCCATTTGGCAAAAGGCAACAAGGGCGGAAACACAAGGAAGACAACCGACGTACATGAACTGGCACAAGCCGTATTGTTCCAGAACCCTATACAAAACTTCGCAATAACCCCTGAAAACCTTCAACCGTTCGAACAAGGAGGAGCTCCACAAGTCAGCCTCGACTTCTTGAAGGAAGTGCCAACGACATGGGATGAGACTCAATTCGTCGCCGGCTACCCTGGCAAATACTGTATACTCGCACGCCGTCATGCACAGACATGGTATATCGCAGGCAACAACGCAGAGGACGAATGCGACAAGACAATCGATCTGTCCGCATTTGTGAAGAAAGGCGATGTAGTCACACTATATAGTGATGACGCGAACCGTGAGCCAAAGAAAACGGAGCTGAAGATCAAAAATCCTAACAAGGTGAAACTGCACCTGCTCAAGGATGGAGGATTCGTAATAGTAAAGAACATCTGACAGTCACACGGACAGCAGTGTCACGCAGATAATGGCACATAGTGAAAACGAGTGAAGACAGAATAGAAAACCCAAACAAAACATTTCTATAATGGAAAAGA
Source organism: uncultured Bacteroidaceae bacterium (assembly GCA_964537205.1). Taxonomy (GTDB): domain Bacteria; phylum Bacteroidota; class Bacteroidia; order Bacteroidales; family Bacteroidaceae; genus Colivivens. Next base: position 11,004 of record CAZHZH010000059.1, on the reverse strand, counting down.
CATGGAGATGGTTCGGTAAAAACGACAAGATAACGTTGAAGATGCTCCGGCAAATAGGAGTAGAGGGCATCGTCACGGCTTTGCATGACGTGAAAAATGGAGACGTATGGACCATAGAGGCCATTTCGGACCTGAAGAACTACATTGAGGCGGCAGGACTCAAATGGTCAGTGGTCGAAAGCCTGCCGGTCAGCGAATCAATAAAATACGCCGGACCTGACCGGGACCTCCTTATTAATAACTATAAGGAAAGTCTTGCCAATCTTGGCAAATGCGGCATACATACGGTATGCTACAACTTCATGCCTGTGCTCGACTGGGCGCGCACCGAACTCGATCATCCGTGGGCAGACGGCAGCACATCACTATACTTCAACAAGGCCAAGTTTGTTTACTTCGACAAATACATACTTCAACGTGAAGGGTGCGACACCGACTACAGCAAGGAGGAACTCGACGAAGCCGCGAAAATGAGGTCCGACATAAAGGCGAAAGGCGCAAAAGAGGCGGAGGGCTTCGACTCCGCTTTGGTCGACACCATTATAGTGAAAACCCAAGGATTCGTCAACGGCAACATAACGGAGGAAGACAAGAATCCGGTCAAGTTGTTCAAAGACCTGCTCGGACTCTACAAAGGCGTGACAAGAGACAAGTTGCGCCAGAACATGAAATACTTCCTTGAAGCCATAATGCCGACTTGTGAGGAATACGGAATGAACATGTGCGTACATCCCGACGACCCGCCGATGCAGCTTCTCGGACTGCCGCGCATTGTCACTTGCGATGAGGACATAGAATGGTTTCTCAGTGCGGTGGACAATCCGCACAACGGGCTGACATTCTGCTGTGGAAGCTTGTCAGCCGGTCTGCAGAACGACGTGCCGGCACTTGCCCGCAAATATGCGAAACGCACGCATTTCGTACACTTAAGAAGTACCGACGTAATGCCCAACGGTGACTTCATCGAGGCAGACCACCTTCATGGAAGGGCCAACCTCATCGAGGTGTGCAAGATTTTCGAAGAACAAAACCCTAACTTGCCGATGCGCGTGGATCACGGACGCACGATGCTCGGCGACGAAGACAAGGGATACAATGCCGGATACTCTTTCCACGGGCGCATGATGGGACTTGAACAGATGGACGGAGTGATGGCGGCAGTCAGATACATGTTGAACCATAATTAAAAAGATACTTACAATGAACAGTTTGAAAGGTAAAGTAGCTGTAATTACAGGCGGTACGGGAGTACTGGGAAGCCATGTGAGCGAAGGCCTCATTGAAGCGGAGGCAACAGTGGTCATTGTCGGCAGCAGACAAGAGACTGTCGATAAAGCGCTGGAGCATCTTACACCCATATCCGTAGCACACGGGACAAGCGTTGCCGGCTATGCATGCAACGTACTTAGGCCAGAGGAAATCAAAGAACTGACAACGAAGATAAAGGAACGTTTCAACCATGTCGACATTCTTGTAAACGCGGCAGGCGGCAACGTAGCCGGAGCTAACATCATGGACGATATGAACGTCTTCGACAGTGACATGGAAGCCCTGCACAAAGTTGTGGATCTCAACCTCTGGGGAACCGTATACCCATGCCTTACATTCGGAAAGATCATGGCAGAACAAAGAAGCGGAAGCATAATCAACATCAGTTCAATGGCGGCGTACGACGCTTTGAGCCGTGTGATGGGATACAGCATAGCCAAGGAAGGAGTGAACGCACTGACAAAATGGCTTGCGCAAGATTTCGCACGCAAATACGGAGACAAAGTACGTGTCAACGCCATAGCCCCAGGATTCTTCATTGGCAAGCAAAACCGCAACGCCCTGCTGAACCCCGACGGCTCACTGACGGAACGCAGCCATAAAGTCATGAACAAAACGCCTATGGGACGTTTCGGCGACCTGTCAGAACTCAACGGGATTGTACGCTTCCTCGCAAGCGATGAGGCAAGCTTCATCACTGGCACGATAATACCAGTCGACGGAGGCTTCAGCAGTTTCAGCGGCGTATGACCAAGCCACATACCGCTATTATAATAGAACAAGAAAGGGAAATAAACATTATACAACAATGATTCCTGACATAATAAACTCACAACTGCCACAATATGCGAACTTCCAAGAATGGCTTCAAGATACCAGCTATATCGAGATGGCGTTCAAGGGGTTTGTGATCGGAGTGATCGCATCAGCGCCAATGGGGCCTGTAGGCATACTGTGCATACAGCGCACACTCAATAAAGGCAGGTGGGAAGGGTTTGCCACAGGTGTCGGAGCCTCTTTGTCCGACTTCATCTACGCTCTGATAACAGGACTCGGGGTGAAGTTGGTGGTTGATATAATAGAAGACCCTGTAGTAGCACTATGGCTGAAGGCGGTTGGCGGCGTACTGCTCCTGCTGTTCGGCATTTTCACCCTTATGTCCAAGCCTAAAGAGAATATAAAGCCTGTCAAGCGGAAAAAAGGAACCCTGTTTCAAAATTTCATCACAGGATTCGCCGTGACATTCTCAAACCCGCTAATCATCTTCCTCTTTGTCGCAACGTTCTCAATGTTCACATTCATCATCGTCGACAACATAATCGCACAGATTATCGGGTACATGTTTATCGTTGTCGGCGCGTTGCTATGGTGGTACGGGCTGACTTGGCTGGTCGACAAGGTACGGAACAATTACAACATGCGAATAATCTACATAATCAACAAAGTAATCGGGATAGGCGTCATTATAGTCGCCATGCTTATGATTATATACACGTTGACGGGTCATGCGATTAACATCACAGACTTCAGGATACCGTTCGGCAATTAAGCACGACACAAAGGCCGAAGATTGTTTTTACGGAACTCAAAAACATTTATGAACGAACAAGAAATAAACAAACGAAGGACATTTGCTATAATAAGCCACCCGGACGCAGGCAAGACGACACTGACGGAGAAGTTGCTTCTTTTTGGAGGACAAATACAAGTGGCAGGAGCGGTGAAATCCAACAAGATAAAGAAAACCGCCACATCAGACTGGATGGAAATTGAGAAACAGAGAGGTATATCTGTTTCTACATCCGTCATGGAGTTTGACTACCACAATTACAAGGTCAACATACTCGACACCCCGGGCCACCAGGACTTCTGCGAGGATACATTCCGCACACTGACGGCTGTGGACAGCGCGATCATTGTGATTGACGGGGCCAAAGGAGTTGAGGCACAAACGCGCAAGCTAATGACCGTCTGCCGGATGAGAAAGACTCCTGTAATTGTATTTATAAACAAGATGGACCGCGAAGGACGCGACCCGTTCGACCTGCTCGACGAAGTCGAGTCGGAACTGCAGATCAAGGTGCGCCCGCTATCGTGGCCGATCAATCAAGGGCAGCGGTTTAAAGGTGTTTACAACCTGTACGAACACAACCTCAACCTGTTCACTCCCAACAAACAAGTTGTAACTGAAAAGGTGGAGGTTGACATCAACAGTAAGGAACTGGACGCAAAAGTCGGCAAGGCAGACGCAGACAAACTTCGCGAGGACATTGACCTTATAGACGGAGTGTATCCGGAATTCGATATTGAGACCTACAGAAACGCCGAAGTCGCGCCTGTATTTTTCGGGTCGGCACTCAACAACTTCGGAGTGCAAGAGCTGTTGGACTGCTTCGTTGAGATTGCCCCAAGTCCGCGTCCGACACAAGCCGAAGAACGCCTTGTGGAACCAACAGAACCAAAATTCACAGGCTTCATATTCAAGATTACGGCAAATATAGACCCGAACCACCGCTCGTGTACAGCATTCTGCAAGGTTTGTTCCGGCAAGTTCGTACGCAACGCCCCTTATCTGCATGTGCGCCAGAACAAAACCGTACGCTTCTCGTCCCCTACCCAATTTATGGCACAAAAGAAAAGTACCATAGAGGAAGCTTACCCCGGGGATATCGTCGGTTTGCCAGACAATGGGATATTCAAAATCGGAGACACCCTGACAGAAGGAGAGCAACTGCATTTTAAGGGACTTCCGAGTTTCTCGCCAGAGATGTTCAAATATATTGACAACGCCGATCCGATGAAGACCAAACAGCTGGCAAAGGGAATCGACCAATTGATGGACGAAGGAGTGGCGCAGATGTTTATCAACCAATTCAACGGGCGCAAGCTGATAGGGACGGTCGGACAGCTGCAGTTCGAGGTCATCCAATACCGTTTGGAAAACGAATATAACGCCAAATGCCGTTGGGAGCCAGTACACCTATACAAAGCATGCTGGATAGAAAGCGACGACGAGGAAGAATACGAGGCGTTCAAGAAGCGCAAATACCAATACATGGCAAAAGACAGAGACGGGCGCGATGTGTTCCTCGCCGACTCTAACTACGTACTGCAGATGGCGCAGCAAGACTTCAAACACATCAAGTTCCATTTCACAAGTGAATTCTGACCAATATGTTACAGGACGAAGTTAAAAAAGCAATAGACGTTATGCGCAAAGGCGGAGTCATACTCTACCCCACCGACACCGTATGGGGTATAGGTTGTGACGCCACAAACGCAGAAGCGGTACAACGTGTTTATGAAATAAAGAAACGCGACGACTCAAAAGCACTCATTTGCTTGGTTGACAGCGAGGCAAGGCTGTCAAGGTATGTAAGAGACATAGCCGATGTGACGTGGAACCTGATAGAACTGGCGACCAAACCGCTTACCATTGTGTTTGACAATGCGATGGGACTCGCCCCCAACCTGCTTGCATCCGACGGCAGCGTGGGGATACGAATCACCAAGGAGGAGTTTTCCAAGGAACTGTGCTTCCGGTTCCAGAAGCCGATAGTATCCACAAGCGCTAACATCAGCGGAGAACCTACCGCAAAGACGTTCGACGAAATCTCGGACGAAATCAAGAACTCTGTCGACTATATAGTCAAATACAGCCGTCAAAGCAAAGAAAAGCACGATCCTTCAAGCATTATCAAAATCGACTCATCGGGAAAGTTTACAATAATAAGAGAATAGATGCATACAATGAAGAGGTTCTCATTCTTAAGACGAGAGGCAATAATCATCCATTCCGTCACCGAATGGATTAAGGGCGGACACTCACACAGGCAGATTGTACTTATGCTGAGTTTGGTTGTGGGAGTGTGTACTGGACTTGCCGCGTTCATCCTTAAATACCTTATAGAGCAGATACGCCATCTGCTGACCAATCAATTCAACCTCTCAGAGACCAACGGACTATATATGCTGTATCCTGCGATAGGCATACTCCTGACACTTTTATTTGTGAAATATATAGTACGCGACGACATCAGCCATGGAGTTACAAAGATTCTATATGCCATATCGAGAAAAAGGGCAAGAATAAAGGCACACAACAGGTGGACGAGTATAGTAGCCAGCGCACTGACTATCGGATTCGGAGGGTCTGTCGGAGCGGAGGCTCCAATAGTGCTTACCGGATCAGCGTTCGGCTCCGACCTTGGGAAACGGTTCAGTCTCCCGCCAAATACAATGATGCTGCTTGTCGGATGTGGAGCCGCCGGAGCAATAGCGGCGATTTTCAAGGCTCCTATCGCAGGAGTAATGTTCGTACTTGAAGTGCTGATGCTTGATCTGAATATGGCGTCGTTGCTTCCGCTACTTGTCACCTGCCTTACATCCGTGTGCGTTTCATACGCCTTATATGGTACGGAGTCAATGTTCGCCTTCAGCCTTGAAAAGGCATTCACTATTGACATTATACCAGGCTGCATATTGCTTGGCATCGCATGCGGATTGGTTTCGCTCTACTTCACACGGTCGATGAACTGGTTCGAAGGCATCTTCGCAAAACTCGCAAGCCCTTGGAAGAAATTCATCATGGGAGCCGTAGTGCTTGGTGTATTGATTTACTTCTTCCCTGCCATGTATGGTGAAGGTTACGATGTCATCGACCAGCTCATACACAACGCAAGCGCAGACGACATCATGCACAATACATTGTTTTACGGAAGTGACAACACATTGTTGATATACCTGTTGTTGGTCCTCATATTCAAAGTGTTCGCATCGACCGCCACAAATGGCGGCGGTGGTTGTGGTGGTGTGTTCGCACCGTCACTATTCCTCGGCGCAATTGCAGGATTCATCTTCGCACACGTGTGGGACAGCTGCCTGTACCTACAAATGGGCGACAACGGGTTCCTCTCGTCGAAGAACTGCACGCTGTATGGCATGGCGGGTCTGATGTCGGGCATAATGCACGCCCCTCTTACCGGCATATTCCTCATAGCCGAACTTACAGGAGGCTACGAACTGTTCGTTCCACTGATGATTGTGTCTGTCGCCTCTTATCTGACTATAAACGTATTTGAGCCTCACAGCATCTACGCAATGCGTTTGGCGAGAAAAGGAGAGTTGATAACTCACGACAAAGACCAGGCGATACTCACAATTATCAACTTGAAATCGCAGATTGAAACTGATTTCAAGACCATAACACCGGAAATGGACCTCGGGCAACTGGTGAGCGTCATATCCAAATCACACAGGAACATATTCCCAGTCGTGGACAAGAACGGCAAATTCCTCGGAGTCGTGTCGCTCGACTCTGTACGCAAATACATATTCCGTCCTGAACTCTATCATCAGTATACTGTAGCATCATTCATGAAAGATCCACCAGCATTGCTGAATACAAACGACACGTTGAAAGTGGCAACAGAGAAGTTCGACGAGACAAAAGCGTGGAACCTGCCTGTAGTTGATGAGAATGAGCACTTCATCGGTTTTGTATCACGCTCGGGCTTATTCAACTCGTACCGTGAAGTACTCGTGAATTTCAGCGCTGAATAAAAACAAGTGTTTTAATCACATTCAAACAGATAACATATTATATATATAATAAGGTGTAGCATAATGGAAAAGAAAGATCTGAGAATAGTATTTATGGGAACCCCGGACTTCGCGGTTGAAAGCCTTAAAAGTTTGGTTGGCGGGGGATATAACGTCGTTGGAGTAATCACAATGCCCGACAAGCCAATAGGCAGGCACGGAAGTGTTCTTCAGGCAAGTCCGGTAAAACAATACGCACTCGAACACGGGCTTAAAGTACTACAACCAGTGAAACTCAAAGACGAGACGTTCGTCAATGAGTTGAGAGACTTGCATGCCGATCTGCAAATCGTTGTAGCGTTTCGTATGCTGCCCGAAGTCGTCTGGCACATGCCACGCCTTGGAACCTTCAACCTCCACGCCTCCCTGCTGCCACAGTATAGAGGAGCAGCACCTATCAACTGGGCAATCATCAACGGAGAGACAGAGACCGGCATCACAACATTCTTCCTTCAACACGACATCGACACAGGTGAGATCATACAACAGGTACGAATACCTATCGCAGAATCAGACAACGCCGGGATCGTACACGACAAACTCATGACGCTCGGGGCACGACTCGTTATTGAAACAGTTGACAACATCCTGCACGGAAACATCCATACGGTAAAGCAAGAAAACTTGCAAGACGGCAAAGAGTTGAAACCAGCTCCAAAGATTTTCCACGACACATGCAAAATTGACTGGCAGACAAAGAGTACAAAACAAATTTACGACTTCATTCGCGGACTCAGTCCCTACCCTGCGGCATGGAGCGAACTGGTCAACGGCAACAAGAAATCTGAGATCAAAATCTATGAAGCTTCAAAAAGCACGCTCCCTACTGGCGACACAAGGTCGGCGGGAGAAGTAGTAACCGATGGCAAGACATACCTCAAGGTACGGACTGCTGACGGCTACATCAATATAAGCACATTGAAGATGGCGGGGAAAAAGACAATGCAAATCTCAGACTTCCTAAAAGGCTTCAGATGCGAAAACGACACTCGTTTTTGTTAAAAAACAGGACTTGGACAAAAAATCATGCGACTTTCCTTGGCTGTTTGATAATAATTCGCTTATTTTGCAAACGAAACTAAATTAAACTCATAACAAAAACATTATTGCCTATCGATACACATTACTCATAAACAACAGAGTCGGTCAACGCAAAGATGAAAATTCCAAGCATGGCGGCTTGACATAAAAGAAAGTGTAATGAATAATTTGACATCTCTTACTGATGAGCAATTAGTCAGTATGTATACGGAAGGCAACAATGATGCGTTCGATATCCTATTGGATCGTTACGAAAGCAAGGTTTTCACATACATATCATACTTTGTACGTAACAAGGAAGTGGCAGAAGACCTCTTCCAAGACACCTTCATGCGCATTATAGCAAACATACGCAATGGCAAGTACTCCGAACAACAGAAGTTCGGCTCGTGGCTTATGAGGGTTTCACACAACATCATGATCGACTACTTCCGTCATCAAAAGAACGAGAAGAACATATCCAACGACGAGACAGAAGTAGACTTGTTCAATGACATCAAACTGGCCGACGAAGAGAACATCGAACACCAACTGATCAAACAACAGAACATAAAAGGGTTAAAAGACATCTTGAAACTACTGCCAAAGAACCAACAGGAAATCATTACCCTGCGCTACTATCAGGAAATGAGTTTTAAGGAAATCGCGGCACTGCTAAACTGCAGCATCAACACCGCGCTTGGACGTACCCGCTATGCATTAATCAACTTAAGGAAACTGGCACAGGAATACAACATAAGTCTTGCCTCATAAAAACAGACAAGCAACAACAACGTTCATAAATACTTTTACAGGAGGCTACAGGATGGCCTCCTTTTTATTATCATGAAGCCATACGATTACACATCTGACGGATTAATGAGTAATACATCTATAGGATCCAACACGCAGGGCATCTCCATTGCAAACGCCAATGTGAGGCACTACACTGACCTTGTTTTATGCCATTGAACAGGTTCATCAAAGAAAAAATCAAGAAAACGATTATTTTTTTTCAGTTGCATGAACAACGTATTGAAAATTGTTCTACCTTTGCACCGGTTTTAGAAAACAAATGATTGTTTAACAATTTAAATTAGAAAAAGAAATGAAAAAGCTTTTAGTTGCATTCGTTGCAGTTGTTGCTGTTTCTTTCGCTTCTTGCGGTGGTAACACAGAAGCTACAGTAAATGATTCAGATTCAGTTGATACTTCTGCAGTTGTAGAAGAGACTGTTGAGGAGACTATACCAGATTCTACTGACACTGTTAGTGTTGAAGCTCCAGACTCAGTTGCTGAATAATCACCGAAACAACGAATCACTGATTTAGGTCGTAGACCTAAACTTGAGAGAATTGAAACCTGTGGACTTAGTCAACAGGTTTTTTGTGTTCCATACACATCCCCACCCCAATGTCCGGCATCTACGTTCATATTCCGTTCTGCAAGTCACGATGCATATATTGTGACTTCTTCTCAACCACTTTGTTGGAACTGAGAGACAGCTACGTGAGGGCTGTATGCAAGGAAATCGACGACAGGAGCGACTTTCTCGGTGACAAAGAGATCCAAACAATATATTTTGGAGGAGGAACACCTTCACAATTGTCAGCTGAACACATATCCACCATACTAAACACAATCCATAATGAGTTTCACGTATCAAGTTCACCCGAAGTGACCATTGAGATGAACCCAGACGACGTAACGCCTTCATACGCCACAAAGATACAGCGATTAGGCGTCAACAGGGTAAGTCTTGGCGTGCAGTCGTTCAATGATAGTATATTGCAGTTCATAAACCGCCGTCACAACGCGTCAAAAGCGATAGAGGCGGTGAATATCTTGCAAGAATGCGGATTCAGCAATATCAGTATAGACCTTATGTTCGGCTTTCCCCATCAGACTCTCGTCCAATGCGAAGCAGACATCGACCAGGCGTTGCGGCTCCGCATTCAGCACATATCAACATACTCGCTGATGTATGAAGAAGGAACAAGGCTCTATGATTTATTGCAACGGCACAAGATAGAGGAAATCGACGAAGAACTGTCGCTTGACATGTACCACACAATAGTCCGGCGACTTAAAGACAAAGGGTACGAACACTATGAGATTTCAAATTTCGCATTGCCAGGACTAAGGTCAAAACACAACTCAAGCTACTGGAACAACACTGAGTATCTCGGAATCGGAGCAGGAGCGCACTCTTTCAACGGAACAACACGCAGTTGGAACGTCAACGACATAAAACGTTATATAGAAGGCACAAATCAGGGAGTGCTTGTGTCCGAACAAGAAATCCTGACACTCGACCAGCGGTTCAACGAGACCGTAATGACCCGACTTCGCACGTCAGAAGGCATAGACCTCAATTACATAAACCAACACTTCGGCAGCGACTACCTATCATACCTGACCAAAGCTGCCACACCTTATTATAATAATGGGATGCTGACAAACGACGGACAAAGGATGAGGCTCACCGAAGAAGGGATATATACTTCGAACGACATCATATCAAGCCTGTTCGTATAATATGCCATAACCTCGCCAATCATCACAAAAACACCTTAGGCATTCCAACAACATGATAAAACACACCATGCCATATAAAAAACCACTCGCAAAACAAAAAAAAAGGCCACCCTCGATTGTCAATTCAAATATTTTGTGTAATTTGCACCCAAATTCAAAAGCATCCTTTTCATAATGCGAGAATTAAGAACAAACAATCTTAAAAATTACCAAATATGAAAGTTTATAAAACAAACGAAATTAAAAACATTGCCCTACTTGGTAATGACGGTGCAGGCAAGACAACCCTCACCGAAGCTCTGTTGTATGAATCAGGCATAATCAGTCGCCGCGGACGAATAACGATGAAGAATACCGTGAGCGACTATTTCCCTGTAGAACAAGAGTATGGATACAGCGTGTTCTCAACCGTATTCCATACTGAATACAACGGAAAAAAACTGAACTTCATTGACTGTCCGGGTTCCGACGACTTCGTTGGAGCGGCAATGGCGGCATTGACAGTAACCGACACAGCCGTTTTGCTGATTAACGGAGCAGCAGGCGTGGAAGTCGGCACACAAAACCATTTCCGCT
>CAZHZH010000058.1:11911-17633 GCA_964537205.1 uncultured Bacteroidaceae bacterium | reverse complement strand
AAAGTGATTTAGTAAATAACTTAATAAGGTGTGAAGTAAATTTAGGCATAGTCATAGTTTAGGTCTTATTATCGTTCAGCCAAGGCTGAACGATTGATGCAACTATATGCCTTCGCGATTGAAACACGTTCCATCCACCGTTCAGCCAAGGCTGAACGGTGGATGGTGCAAATAATTCGTTGGAGAATCGCTTGCATATCTACAGGAATCTTACGAATTGTGTATACAAGTTGCACATAACAAAATGGGTTAACTTAAGCGACCACTAAGTTATTAAAGATATGCGACATGCGCAAATTATTATGATACATTCTCATAACTCCGCTGGGCGGGTATATAAATACAAACTGTGCGGTAAAATGCAATGCCGAGAGTGATATTTGCAACTCCGTCTCAAATGAATTGGGTTTTCTTTGGTCATTAGGGCAAAATGTTATACCTTTGCATTCGTAAATGAGACGAGTTAGAGCATGGTTTCAATTGAGAACTTGTGTGTAGAGTTCGGTTCTGTACCATTGTTTAAGGATGTAAGTTTTGTAATAAATCCACGCGACCGCATAGCGTTGGTCGGGAAAAACGGCGCAGGAAAGTCCACTCTCCTGAAGATAATAGCCGGACTGCAACCGCCGACCAGCGGGGCGATATCCATACCCAAAGAAATGACAATCGGGTATCTGCCGCAAGTAATGGAAATAAGCGACACACGCACATTGCTTGAAGAGACAGAGCTTGCATTCGACGGGCAATCCGATGTAGAGGAATGGACAATAAAAGCAGAAATCGACAAGACACTGATAGGATTAGGATTTAGGCGTGAGGATTTCAACCGACCGACAAGTGAATTCTCCGGAGGATGGCGTATGCGTATAGAATTGGCAAAGATCCTATTGTGCAAGCCAGACTTGTTATTGCTCGATGAGCCGACCAACCATCTCGACATAGGTTCCATACAATGGCTCGAACGCTTCTTGCAAAGCAGTGCAAAGGCAGTAGTGTTAGTAAGCCATGATCGCGCATTTATCAACAACACCACCTCACGTACCATTGAGATAACGTGCGGGCATATCAACGACTACAAAGTGGCTTACGACGAGTATGTGCGGTTACGGGACGAACGTCATGAGCAACAATTGAGAGCATACGAGAACCAGCAAAAGGAAATTGCCGAAATCAAAGACTTCATAGAGAGGTTTAGGTACAAGCCGACAAAGTCGAACCAAGTACAAAGCCGCATCAAGCAACTCGAAAAGATCGTACCAATAGAAGTCGACCAAGTTGATACCGCGATGCTTCGTTTGAAGTTTCCACCTTGCCAACGCAGCGGTGACTATCCGATAATATGTGAAAACGTCGGGAAGGCTTACGGCAAACATGTGGTTTTCGCCAACGTGAACATGACAATCAAGCGCGGAGAAAAAGTCGCATTTATGGGGAACAACGGCGAGGGAAAGTCAACGTTAGTCAAGTGCATCATGGGGCAGATACCATTCGACGGCACATTAAAAGTGGGACATAACGTACAAATTGGTTATTTCGCACAAAACCAAGCACAACTGCTCGACGGCAACACCACCGTATATGACACCATAGACCGCGTGGCGACAGGCGACATGCGAACCAAAGTGCGTGACCTGCTTGGCGCCTTCATGTTCGGAGGAGAGGCATCGGACAAGTACGTCAAGGTGCTTTCGGGCGGAGAGCGTAGCAGGCTGGCAATGATTCGCCTGTTGCTCCAACCCGTCAACATGCTGATACTCGACGAGCCCACCAACCACCTCGACATGCAATCAAAAGACGTTCTGAAAAACGCCATACGCAATTTCGACGGCACAGCTATAATTGTAAGCCACGACCGCGCCTTTCTCGACGGATTAGTGGACCGCATATATATGTTTAAAGACCAAAAAGTCTTTGAGCCAATCGAACGCAGCTCCATATCAATACACACAAGGGAAAGCGAGACACCGCGAGGCAACGAGCAAAAAAACAAGCCCGACAGTATGAAGCAAGAGCGGATAAAGGCATACGAGCGGCAGAAGGCAGAGGCAAAAGCGCAGGCGAAGGCGGAAAAGGCCATCAAGGACTGCGAGAACAAAGTGGAGCAAATAGAAAAAGAAATCACGGAAATAGAAAAGGCTCTCGCGGAAAAGAACGACATGCAGATGGTTGAACGTTATACTCAGTTGCAAAAGCAATTAGCCGATGCTATGGACGAATGGGAAAAGCTGTGTGGGTAAAAACAACAAGTATCAACGTCACAGCATCACATTATCACAATGACGCCCCACAATCAGATCGCATACAGACTCAGTAAGAACAATTAAACATCATACAATATGAATTTCAAACAAACAACATTTTCATTAATAGTAATGGCAATTACATTAGGTTCGTGTCAGAACAAGGAACTTGGCATAGGAATCAAATTGGAGAACATGAACGACTCGGTCGCTCCAGGCACTGATTTCTACCAATATGCATGCGGCGGATGGATAAAGAACAATCCGCTAAGCCCTGAATACTCACGTTTCGGCAGTTTCGATGTCGTATCGGAAAACAACAGGGAACAAATCAAAACACTCATTGAGGAATTAGCCTCAAAGGACAACAAGTACGGATCCATCGCCCAAAAGATTGGCGACCTCTACAAGATGAGGATGGACTCCGTGCGCCAGAACAAAGACGGCTACAAGCCTATTACGGCCGACATGCAAACAATCGAACAACTTGGTTCGCGTTCGGAAATACTCAGCTATATGAACAAGAACCAAATCCATGGCGGCTCGCACATCATTTCGTCAGGCATCGGAGCCGATATGATGAACAGCGACATGAACATGGTTGAAATAGGCCAGGGAGGATTGTCGCTTGGAACAAAAGACTACTACGTGAGTCCGGAATCAGCAATGGAGGACATCCGCCAGGCATTCAAGAAGCACATAGTCAAAATGTTCCAACTCATAGGTGACGACGAGCAGACGGCGACAAGGAAAATGAACTCAGTGTGGGACATTGAGTACCGCATGGCAAAAGCGTCACGCAGTCGTACAGAATTGCGCGACCCGGCACGCAACTACAACAAGATCGCGTTTGCCACATTGAAGTCGGACTATGAGGGACTCGATTGGGACGAATTCTTTGAATCACAACTCATCACAGACCTCGACTCGTTGTCAGTAGGTCAGCCAGAAGCCGTCAAAGCGGCCGTAGCAATACTCAACGACACGCCTGAGCGCGAATTGAAGGACTGGTTGGAATGGACTCTTCTTGACAGAGCGTCGGGGATTTTAGGCGACGATATTTACGCTGAATCGTTCGACTTCAATGGAAGGGTCATGTCGGGGCGCAAGGAAATGCAACCACGTTGGAAACGTTCCGTCGCCGCTGTAAACTCCATCTTAGGAGAAGCTGTAGGGCAAATGTATGTTGAAAAATATTTCCCGGCAGAAAACAAGGAACGCATGATAGAGCTTGTACGGAACCTTCAAACCGCGCTCGCCGAACGCATTGACCAGCAAGACTGGATGAGCGACTCAACAAAACAGCGCGCCAAAGAAAAGCTTAACGCATTCCGCGTAAAGATAGGTTATCCGGACAAATGGAAAGACTACAGCAAGCTCGACATCAATCCAGAGAAGACACTTTACGAGCTGTCAAAGGACATAACCGAATGGTACGTGCGTGATGAAGTAGAAAAGAAGTATAAGAAGCCGGTCGACAGAGACGAGTGGTACATGACCCCACAGACAGTTAACGCATATTACAATCCGACAACAAACGAAATATGCTTCCCTGCCGGCATACTCCAGTATCCGTTCTTCGATATGTCAGCCGACGACGCATTCAACTACGGAGCCATCGGAGTGGTAATCGGACACGAGATGACCCACGGGTTCGACGACCAAGGCAGCCAATTCGACAAGCACGGCAATTTCCACAATTGGTGGGCCGCAGGCGACGAGGCCAAGTTCAAGCAACATACACAAGTGATGGTGGATTTCTTCAACGGCATCGAAGTGTTGCCAGGTCTCAAAGCTAACGGAGAGCTTACTCAGGGAGAAAACATAGCCGACCACGGCGGACTCAAGATCGCCTATACGGCGTTCAAAAACGCCACAAAGGACAATCCGTTGCCAACAGTTGACGGTCTGACGCCTGAACAGCGGTTCTTCATCGCATACGCAGGCGTATGGGCGCAGAATATCACAGACGAGGAAATCCGCCGTCTCACCACCATCGACCCTCATGCCTTGGGCGAATGGCGTGTAAACGGCGCACTTCCACAAATCGACGCATGGTATGAAGCTTTCAACATAACAGAGAAAGACCCTATGTTCATACCAAAGGACAAGAGAGTCAACATTTGGTAAACGAAGCATTAGCGACCATTCTGCCGGTGTTGCCGGCAGTATGGTCCGAATATCGTATATACACAACATTTTAGGCAAGAAAGGAACAAAAGAATGCCATTAAATCTTCCAGACAAACTACCGGCAATTGAGATTTTGAAGAAAGAGAATATCTTCGTAATGAACACCACGCGTGCGCAGAATCAAGATATTCGACCTCTGCATATAGCGATTCTCAACTTGATGCCGATAAAAATAACAACCGAAACCGACTTCGTCAGGATACTGTCGAACACTCCTCTGCAAATCGAAATCGAATTCATGAAAATAAAAAGTCACACATCGAAAAATGCCCCGATAGAACACATGAAGGCATTCTACCATGACTTTGACGACATGAAGAGCAAGAAGTATGACGGGTTGATCATTACAGGTGCGCCGTTAGAGGGGATGGATTATGAGGAGGTTACCTACTGGAAGGACTTGCAGGAAGTGATGGACTGGGCTCATAGCAACGTAACGTCCACACTCTACATCTGTTGGGCGGCGTTTGCAGGGCTTTACCATTTCTTCGGGATTCCAAAGCACCCGACGGCACAAAAGATTTTCGGAGTGTTCCGTCATCATGCGCTAACCCCCCAACTGCCGATATTCCGAGGGTTCGACGATGAGTTTTATGTGCCTCACAGCCGTCACATCACCCTTTCAGAGGATGACATACGGGCGGTGCCGCAATTGAAGATCATCTCAATGGGCGAAGGCGAGGCAGGCGTGCACATTGTCACCGCGCGAGGCGGACGCGACTTCTTCATCACAGGGCATTCTGAATACTCTCCTCTCACGCTCGACACTGAATACAAGCGCGACTTGGCAAAGGGGCTGCCCATCCAAAAGCCAAAGAACTACTATCGTGACGACGACCCAGAGAAAGGTCCAATCGTGCGCTGGCGTTCGACCGCCAATTTGCTCTACACAAACTGGCTCAACTACTATGTATATCAAGCCACACCTTATAATATAAACGACATACATGATTAGTGTTGAATTACTGTCGCCTGCACGCAACGCAGACATCGGCATAGAAGCCATACGCCATGGAGCTGACGCAGTATACATAGGAGCCGCAAAGTTCGGAGCCAGATCGGCCGCAGGCAACAGCCTGGGCGAAATCCAAAGGCTTGTAGACTATGCGCACTTGTTTTCAGCAAAAGTGTATGTCACCATCAACACGATCCTATCCGACGACGAACTCCCCGAAGTTGAAAAATTGATCAGGCGTTTGTATGACATGCAAGTAGACGGCTTGATCGTACAGGACATGGCCGTCACACAGCTTGACATTCCGCCAATTCCTCTTCATGCCAGCACACAAA
>CAZHZH010000058.1:0-11811 GCA_964537205.1 uncultured Bacteroidaceae bacterium | reverse complement strand
ATGGCCGTCACACAGCTTGACATTCCGCCAATTCCTCTTCATGCCAGCACACAAACAGACAATCGTACAGCCGAAAAGGTAAAAGAACTGTATGGGTATGGCTTTGACAGAGTCGTTCTTGCCAGGGAGCTATCACTTAACGACATCAGAAGCATTCATAACGAATGCCCAGACGCTGAATTAGAGGCATTTGTCCACGGGGCGCTATGCGTCAGTTTAAGCGGACAATGTTACGCAAGCGAATGCCTGTTCGGAAGAAGCGCAAACAGAGGCGAGTGCGCACAAGTGTGCAGGATGGAGTTCGACTTGATACGCCAAACTTTTCAGGGTACGAAGCCAATTGAGCGTACAATAATGAAAGGCAAACACCTTCTGTCACTGAAGGACTTATGCCTCATCGGTTCGCTGAAAGAGCTCATTGACGCTGGAGTGACCTCACTCAAAATAGAGGGCAGGCTGAAGGACATGGCATACGTAAAAAATGTGACATCAGCGTATAGTGAGGCATTGAACCTGATCATTAGCTCAGAACCCGACAAATACCAGAGGTCGTCAATTGGACGTGTAGATTTGAAGTTCCATCCCGACGTACACAAAAGTTTCAACAGAGGGTTCACATCTTATTTCCTTTATGGCAGAAACGACCGCATCTTCTCGTTCGATACGCCCAAATCGGTTGGAGAGGAAGTTGGTACTGTAAAGGAAATTTTCAAGAACTGCTTCACTGTCGCCGGCATCCACAGGTTCTCTAACGGCGATGGTCTGTGCTTTGTCGACCGCGGTGGCAAACTGTTTGGATTCCGCCTGAACAAGGTGGATAACGGATGCCTGTATCCACGTGAGATGCCACACAACATGATGCCGAAAATGAAACTGTATCGCAACTACGACAAAAAGTTCTATGACACACTACAAGGCAACAGCGCGGAAAGGTACATACCAGTTGACATAACGATAGACGAAGCGGCAGAAGGATTCCGGCTGACAATGGCAGACGATTACGGCAAGCAGGCGGCTATTGATGTAAAATGCTCAAAAGAGCTGGCGCACAGTCCGCAGTCGGCCAATATCGAGCATCAGTTGTCGCGACTTGGAGGCACATGCTACCGTTTACGCTCAATCAGAATAAGCTACAAGAAGAATTGGTTCATTCCATCTTCTCTATTAAGCGATTGGAGGCGGCAACTCGTGGCAAGGCTGACATCCATAAGCTATACGTACACACCACGCTCCATAAGGACGTTGACCGGCACGAAGGAAAATACAGCGAAGTTTAAAGGCGACCTGACATACCTCGCCAACGTGTTCAATACAAAAGCGAAAACATTTTATCAGGATCAAGGCTACAAAAACATTGACTGGGCATACGAAAAGACACATCCACAGGGGGTGCCAGTCATGTTCTGCAAGCATTGCATCCGTTATTCGCTTGGATGGTGCAAGAAATACAAGAAAGAGAATCGCAACGGGTACACAGATGTTGAAGGCCAGCTGTTCCTCCAATTGGAAAATGGAAGAAGGATGAAACTCGACTTCAATTGCGGGCAATGTCTAATGAAAGTTGTAGACACGACAGTTGTTGAAAAAAGGGAACAATGACTTGAAGTGAATGTCCAAAACACACGAGGGAACGAAGAGAGACAGACTACACCTAAAAAACAGACAGTACGACAATGAAGAATATATATTCAATAATACTCTTGACCATATTGGCATTCCTTTCTTGCAGGGGAAAGCAAGCCAATGACATCGTCGTACAATCAGACTCAATCATATCGGAAATAGAGAAGTCCGACACATTGTATGAACTCACTCAAGAACAGGCGGACAGCATTGAATTCCGGCTGCTCCACCACTATACCAACAATTTCAATTTCATAGTCAAGAGCGATTCCCTGCCGCTCATTCCACGTGAAGACGAGCTAACAGACACGTGCGTCGTTAAAAAAGGCGATGTGATTGCTGTGGCAGACATACACGTCAGCGACACCGTTTGGATTAAAGTGGCGCGGGATCAGTTCACGATGGGGTGGATCACAGAGACAGAGTTGCTGAGCGGGACAGTTCCAGACGACAATATCTCGCAGATCATCGACAAGCTCACGGGCAACAGGGCTGTGCTGATGGCGGCCTTTGTAGTCATAGGGCTGTTTTGCTTCTTACTCCGGGGATGGTCGCACCACTCCCTTCAAATATTCCGTTTTGGCGAGATGGACAGCTTCTACCCTATCTTCCTCCTCATCCTCGTATCATTCATGGCATGCCTGTATGCGAGCATACAGAATTTCGCGCCAGAGTTCTGGCAGGAATATTACTTCCATCCAACCCTCAATCCTTTTATACTGCCACCCGTCATGGCCACATTGGTCACACTCGTATGGCTCGTAATCATAACGTTCATCGCAATGGTGATCGAAGTCTACCACCACTTTTATGTGCTTCAAGGTATATCCTACATATTCGAGATGCTCGGAGTCGCAACTATTTCCTACCTTATAATATCTTGGACCACATTCATATACTTGGGTTACGCTTTACTCATAGCGTACACAATTCTATTATTATGGATTTACTTCCGCCACATTCGCTGCCGTTACGTATGCGGCTATTGCGGGCAACGCATCAGAGAAAAGGGGAAGTGTCCGCATTGTGGCAGAGTAAACAAATAAACAGACGATCTGCGAATATTATATGCGAATACTATATAAAAACAAACGAATAATTAATTAAAGACCACAGACATGATGAGAAGGAACCTTTTTTTAATGGCCGGCATCGCAATTTTACTTGGGTCATGCTCCGACGATTCTTACACCGTTACAGGAACAGCCGGCGATGGAACAAAGTATGTGTACTACACAGCCAACTTCCTTGACTCCGTACCGACAATAGACTCTGTCGCCGTAGAGAACGGCCAGTACGTCATTGAAGGCAAAGCCGAACAGCCGCAACTTGTCGCAGGCGCAACCGACAAGAATGTACAATTTTGGTTCGTTGCCGAACCTGGCAAAATCAGCATCACCGCCGACGGCATTCCTTCGGGAACGCCACAAAACGACAGTATCAAGTCTTTTATTGACGGAATACAACAAATGCGACAAGCGGACGCAGCGACACTTACCGCATACATCAGGCAATTCATGACCTACAACCCGAACAATTTGGCAGGGGCGTTCGCACTCTACATGTGGACCGACATGTTGGGCGTTGACGAAGTCAAAGACATCCTTCAAGCATGCGGTGACGTAGTGAAAAACATCATATACAGCGTCATACCAGCATCCGCTTTCAATACATGCGAAGGAGACATGTTCACCGACTTCGAAGTGACTTACGACGGCAATGTGCAGAAATTGTCAGACTATGTAGGAAAAGGCAAATACGTGCTTGTGGACTTTTGGGCAAGCTGGTGCGGACCATGCAGGGAGGAGATTTCCACAATCGAATCGCTCTACGAAAAATACGCAGGTGAGAAATTCGACGTTGTCGGAGTCGCTACATGGGACAAAGTGGAGGACACCCAAGCGGCCATATCCGAATTAGGAATCAAGTATCCACAAATACTCAACGCGCAAAAGACAGGCTCAGACGCTTACGGCATCAACGGCATACCCGAAATCATTCTCTTCGCTCCTGACGGAACCATCATGAAACGTGGACTACGAGGTGAAGCGATTGTGAACGCCGTAGAGAACGCATTAAAATAACTACAGGAACAGCTTCACAAAAATACGACAAGCGTTGTCTGACACGACAGCACGCGAACCTACAGAACAGCCCGCAAGGGTTGTTCTGTTTTTGAACATAAGCTTTTCCTCGTTTTGTCGTTTGGTAAGACATTTCGTTCAGAAAGTATCTTCATTATGATAATGAGTGTTAAAAGGTCGAAGTTGGTCGTCATTTAGAGTTTTGAAGTTTGCGGGGAAAAAGAGAAAATACTACCTTTGCACCCTGAAAAACGGATGTTATCATAATAATAAAATAGAAGAAATGAAAGGTAAAAGATTGCTATTAAGTGTGGCCATACTGCTGACATTTATGAATGTATGCGCTCAGCAGCTCGAACTCACACTACAGCAGGCTATAGACATCGCGCTTGATGAGAACCCAACCATCAAGGTCGCAGACAAAGAAATAGAACTGAAGAAAATAGCCGACAAGGAAGCCTGGCAGGCCCTGCTGCCTGAAGTGACGGCTACAGCAAGCATACAACACACATTGCTCGCTGCAGAAATGAACCTCGGAGGAAACAAGTTCAAGATGGGCGAGGACAACACCAACACAAGCGCGATTGTAGGTTCATTGAGCCTTCCGCTATTCGCCCCTTCCGTCTACCAAAACATGAAGCTGACCAAGGCCGACATCGAACTGGCGCGCGAGCAGGCAAGAAATTCCCGGCTCGACTTGATCAACCAGGTGACCAAGGCGTTTTATCAGATGCTCCTCTCACAAGACTCATACAAGGTAATGCAGGAAAGCTATCGTATAAGCAAGGAGAACTTCGACGTGGTCAATGAAAAATACAAGGTGGGGTCGGTAAGCGAATACGACAAAATCAGCGCCGAAGTGCAAATGAGATCCATGAACTCCAGCATGGTCAGCACACAGACAGCCCTCACCCTCGCCGAACTCCAACTAAAAGTGCTTATGGGCATCAACACAGATGTGAAGGTCGTCATCAACGACAAATTGGAAAACTACGAGAACGGACTTTCGCTCGCTGACGTAGCCGATACAGAGTCGGCCCTGCAGAACAACTCAACCATGCGCCAGTACGATCTCAACCGCAACCTTTTGCAAAGGACCATCAAAATGCAGAGGACCAATTTCATGCCTACCATTTCATTCTCGCTCAGCGGACAATACCAATCGCTCTACAACAAGAATTGGAGTCTTTGGGATTATGACTGGTCGCCATCAGCCTCGTTCACAATCGGCATAAGCATACCTATCTTCCAGGCGTCAAACTGGACAAAGCTGAAAACTACCAAACTCCAGATATCAGAGTTGGAAGACAACCGCCTCAACACACAGCGGCAGCTTGTGATGTCGGCACAGAGCTATATGAACAACATGGCTTCGAGCATCGTTCAAGTAGGCAGCAACAAAGAGGCGGTGCTGCAAGCCGACAAGGCCGTTACAATAGCGGCAAAAAGATATGAGGTGGGACGCGGAACAATACTCGAACTCAATCAGAGCGAAGTGGCGCTTACCCAGGCCCAGCTCACATACAACCAATCCATTTATGACTATTTGGTCAACAAGTCAGAACTCGATTACACACTCGGACGTGAAACATATTTGAATAAATAAAAAGACAGATACAATATGAGAAGATTATTTTTATACCCGATGGTTTTTGCTTCTGCCGTGTTGTTTACAGCGTGTGGCAACAACAACAGCGGGAACGATACCGTAGACGAAAAGCCGGAAGTGAAAGTGGCAGAGGTGGAAATACAGAACGTTCCACAAACTGAGACTTATACAGCAACCGTGGAGAGCGACGTGAAAAACAACATAGCTCCAAATACTCCTTACCGTATAGAAAAAATATACGTTGAAGTAGGAGACCAAGTTCATAAGGGACAAGTGCTCGTGCAGCTCGACGCCTCAAGCCTCCGTCAGCAGAAACTCCAGGTCGACAACCAGGAAGTGGAGTTCAACCGCATCAAGCAGCTCTACTCGGTTGGCGGCGCGTCGAAATCCGAGTATGATGACGCGAAGACCCAGCTCGACATCCTGACCACACAATATCACCAGCTTGTGCAGAACACCCAGCTTGTATCTCCGGTCAACGGTGTGGTGACGGCGCGCAACTATGATAATGGCGACATGTATAGTTCAGCGTCTCCAGTGCTGACCATAGAACAGCTCAATCCTGTCAAGTTGCTTATCAACGTCTCAGAACTTTACTACAAGGACATGCATGTAGGGCAGAAGATCGCAGTGGAACTCGACGCATATCCGGACGACACCTTCGAGGGAACAGTCTCCATCGTCTACCCTACAATCGATGAGACGACACACACATTCCCTGTAGAGGTGAAAGTGTCGAACAAGGATCAGCGCGTTCGTCCCGGCATGTTCGCCCGCGCCACAGTAACCTTCGAGAGCGTTGACCGTGTGATGGTTCCCGACGCCTCTATTGTAAAGCAAGTCGGAGCCGGCGACCGCTATGTGTACACTTACAAGGATGGCAAAGTCAGCTACGACAAGGTGGAATTAGGCAAGCACATAGGCGACAAATATGAAATCAAGAGCGGCGTTGAGCCAGGCGCCAAGGTAGTCACCGCCGGCATGTCGCGTCTTGCTAATGGAATAGAAGTTAAGGTAGTTAAGTAAAGAAATCTTTATTATATGAGTTTATATGAAGGGGCGGTGAAACGCCCGATAATGACAAGCTTGTGCTTCCTTGCCGTCATAATCCTTGGTTTGTTCTCGCTGATGCAACTGCCTATCGACCTGTATCCGGATATCGACACAAACACCATCATGATTATGACATACTACAACGGGGCGTCAGCAAACGATATAGAGAACAACGTCACCCGTCCGCTTGAGAACACCCTCAACTCGGTCGAACACCTCAAGCACATCACGTCAAACTCAAAGGAGAATGTGTCGGTGCTTACACTTGAATTCGAGTACGGCTATGATATCGACGACTTGACGAACGACGTGCGGGACAAGCTTGACATGGTGTCAAACTCGTTGCCGACCGACGCAAACGAACCGATATTGTTCAAGTTCTCAACCGATATGATACCTATCATCATCATGTCGGCACAAGCCCATGAGAGCCAGAAAGCCCTATACAAGATTTTGGACGACAACGTGGCCAATCCTCTCGCGCGTATCGACGGAGTGGGCACAGTGTCGATCTCCGGTGCTCCGGAACGTGAAATCAACATCTACATGGACGCCAACAAGATGGAGGCTTACGAGCTCAGCGCGGCCCAAGTGAGCCAGGCCATTGCCGCCGAGAACCAAAACGTCACAGGCGGTACAATGGATATAGGCACACAGACGTACACAGTCCGCGTGGAGGGAGAATTCACCGATCCACAGCAGATGCAGAATGTGATTGTCGGCACACACAACGGAGCCATTGTCTACTTGAGGGATGTGGCGCGCATTGTCGACGATGTGGAAGAACGCGCGCAACGCACCTATACCAACGGCGTGCAAGGAGCGATGATAGTGGTGCAGAAACAAAGTGGTGCGAACTCCGTGGCAATATCCAACAAGGTGTTGTCGATGATGCCTACCCTGCAGAAGAACCTTCCTTCAGACGTGAAGTTGGGAATCATCGTCAACACTTCCGACAACATCATGAACACAGTCAGCTCGCTTGAGGAGACCATCGCATACGCCATGCTCTTCGTCGTGCTGGTCGTATTCGTGTTCCTCGGACGCTGGCGTGCCACTTTGATCATCGTCATAACAATCCCGATGTCATTGATAGCGTCGTTCATATACCTGTATGGAACAGACGGCTCACTCAACATCGTGTCACTATCATGTCTCTCAATAGCCATAGGAAACGTGGTGGACGACGCCATAGTGGTGCTTGAAAACGTAACGAAACATATCGAACGTGGTTCCGACCCGAAACAGGCGGCAGTACACGCCACGAACGAGGTGGCCATATCCGTAATAGCCTCCACGCTCACCATGATAGCCGTGTTCTTCCCACTGACGATGGTGTCGGGAATGTCGGGTGTGCTGTTCAAGCAATTAGGCTGGATGATGTGCGTCATCATGACGATTTCAACATTATCAGCACTGTCGTTCACCCCGATGCTCTGCTCACAGATGCTCAAGCTCCAAAAGAAGCAAAGCAAGTTGTTCAAGAAACTTTACGGACCGATCCAGCACGCGCTCGAAAACCTCGACAGCTGGTACGAGAACCGCATCAACTGGTCAGTACGCCATCGTTGGACAGTCATCACCGGCTGTATCATCTTCTTCGCGCTCAGCATCGTCGTAATGCAAGTGGTCGGCATAAAGAGTGAGTTCTTCCCGGCAAACGACTCCGGACGTGTGGGTGTGACACTCGAACTGCCTATCGGCACGCGCGTTGAGAAGGCGGAGGAACTCGCAAAGAACCTCACAAACAAATGGATGAAGCGCTACGGCGACAAAATGACCGCGTGCAACTTCACCGTGGGACAGGCGGGCGACGACAATACGTTCGCCTCGCTTTCCGACAATGGTTCGCATATAATATCTTACAACATACAATTCGTACCGTCGAATGAACGTAAAGAGGGGCTTGCTGAGATATGCGACGAGATGCGCAAAGACTGCAAGGAAATACCGGAACTCGCCAAGTACAACGTTTTGCTTGGTGGAATGAAATCGTCAATGGGAGGCCAGCAGACAGCCACGTTCGAAATCTATGGCTACGACATGGAAAAGACCTACGATGTGGCCACAGAGCTCAGCGACAAGTTCCGTGAGAGTCCCATCATCTCCCAATGCCTGATTTCACGTTCCGACTACCAGCCGGAGCTTGTCATCAACTTCGACCGCGAGAAACTCGCGGATGAGGGACTCGGACTTTCAACGGCGGCCAACAGCGTGAGAAACCTCATCACCGGCTCGCTTCTCTCATACTATCGTGAAGACGGAGAGGAGTACGACATAAAGGTGCGTTACGAAGTCAAGGACCGTGTGTCGATTGAGGATGTCGAAAACATGCTCATTCCCAACGGTTCGGGCAAAAACATAAAGGTACGCGACATCGCCACCATCGAGGAGTCGTCCATTCCGCCGACAATTGAGCGTAAGGACCGTCAGCGTATAGTCACGGTCGACGCAGTGCTGGTTGATGGAGAGGCTCTCTCCGACGGAGTGTCGCTCGGCAACAGCATCATCGACAAGATGGACCTGCCTAACGACGTCACCATCCAAGTGGCGGGTTCATACGAAGACCAGATGGACAGCAACCGCGACCTCGGCACATTGGGAGTCCTGATCATCATACTCGTGTTCATCGTAATGGCGGCACAGTTCGAGTCGCTCACCTACCCGTTCATCATCATGATATCAGTGGTGTTCGCCTTCTCAGGTATCATTTTCGCCCTGGTGCTGACAGGCACGAGCCTCAACATCATGTCAATGCTTGGCGGAATCATGCTGATAGGTATCGTTGTGAAAACCGGTATCGTGCTTATCGACTACACCCAATTGATGCGTGAGCGCGGAATGGGACTCATCCGGTCCTCAGTAGTGGCGGCGCGAAGCCGATTGCGCCCGATTCTGATGACCACCCTCACCACCATCCTCGGTATGGTGCCTATGGCGGTCAGCCAGGGAGTCGGCTCAGAGATGTGGCGTCCGTTGGGCGTGAGCGTCATCGGAGGTCTTACGGTTGCCACGGTGCTGACACTAATCTACGTGCCTTCCATGTTCTGTATATTCGGAGCCGTGGGCATCAACCGCAAGCGCAAGTCAATGAAGCGCAAGCGCGAGCTGAACGCTTACTGGAAGGAACATGCCGCCGACGAGCAGTTCTTCAAAGGCGGACCAGAGGCGAAGAAGCACAAATAATTTAGTTCGTTAAAAGGCATACAAAAAATTTTGGAAATGAAAGCAGTGTTTATATCATACGACCAAGCCCACCAGGACAATGTCATAGAGGCTCTCGAAGCGACCAACATCAGAGGCTATACGATATTCAACGAGACCGGAGGCAGGGGCAGCCACACAGGCGACCCACACCTCGGCAGCCATGCGTGGCCGTCGGTCAACAGCTCCATTCTCACGGTAGTGGACGACGGGCAGGCCGCCAGTCTTCTCAAACGCCTGCACCAGCTCGATGTCGACAACCCGTTGTTGGGCTTGAGGGCGTTCACATGGAATGTGGAGCAGTTCATATAGCCGCCACGAAAGCAGAGATTGTGATTTGCGGAAAATGATTCCAATCCCCCTTGTCTGCCCCGTGTGGCATGCATACATAGCGACTATCAGACATATTAAGCGGTGAAAACGACATTCACCGCTTAATTTATCGCCGAAAGTTTGCGGGTTCAAAATTTTTTCGCTTAATTTGTAATCCAATAAAATGTTGAATCAACGACTCAAACAAACGAAATGAAAAAAATTTGTCTTGCACTCGCATTGGCACTGGCGTCGACAGCGGCGCTACAGGCCCAGACCGCGCGCGAGGAGATTTACGAGAACCCACGACGCGCAGGTGGAAATTATTTAGCTTATTTGAATCCGGCAAAACCTCTGACACCTACTCCCAAAGGCTATGAGGCTTTTTACATCAGTCATTACGGCCGTCACGGCTCACGCTGGCTGCTGAGTGATTGGGACTACTCAAACCTCATTGAAATCCTCGCCAAAGCCGACCAGTATGGCAAGCTGACCCCAAAGGGCAAGCAGGTGTTGAAAGACATGCAGACATTCTACCCCACCACCTTCGGCCGCCTCGGCGACCTTACAACCGTGGGCGAACGCCAGCACCACGGCATCGGTAAGCGCATGACGCGCAATTTCCCCGAAGTGTTCAAGGGAACGCCCGAAGTCGACGCGCGCAGCACCGTGGTCATCCGCTGCATCTTGAGCATGGAAGCCGAATGTGAGGAAATCATGGCATACAATCCCAAGACCCGTATGCACAACGACGTGAGCGAAAGCTTCCAGTACTACCTCAACCAAAACTGGAGCGGAGAGGTGGCGCGCCAGGGCAACAACCGCGCCAGGCAGCAGGCCGTCGCAAAGGCAAAGAAGGAATACGCCCACCCAGAGCACTTCTGCAAGCAACTGTTCAACGATCCGCAATACATTAACGACAGCATCGACGCGAACGGCTTCATGCGCCACACCTTCGAAATGGCGACCAACATGCAAAGCCACGACACCGACATAGACTTCATGGATCTGTTCACCAAGGAGGAGATCTACGATCTGTGGAAAATAAAGAACATCGACTGGTACTTGGGCTACGGAGCCGCCCCTCAAACCGGAGGCGTCATGCCGTTCAGCCAAGAAAACCTTCTTAAGAACATACTCGCCACGGCCGACACCATAGTGGGCAAGCGCGACTGGAACGGAGCCACCCTGCGCTTCGGACACGAGATATGCGTGATGCCGCTCGCCTGCCTGCTCGAACTCGACAGCTGCGGCAGGCAGGTGGACGATTTGGAGACACTCGATGAGAAGTGGGTCAACTACCGCATCTACCCAATGGCCTGCAACGTGCAGCTCATATTCTACCGCCCGAAGAAGGGAGACGGCGACATATTGATCAAGGCGTTGCTAAACGAGAACGAGGCGACACTGCCGCTCCACACCGACAACTTCCCATACTATAAATGGACCGACTTCAAGCGGTATTTCGAAAAGAAGCTGGCTGACTTCGACGCCAAATATCCGAACAACCAACGTCAATACAGGAGACGGTAATACCCAACAAACCACCAAATCGGGAGGACAGGGACGACGCACGCTTACGTTGTCCCTGCGTTTTTTTATCGCACACCAAAGCGGCATTTGAGAACTTACGACACACCTATATTTCTGATATAATTCATAAAAAAGCGACCCGTCACGCTTGCGCAGTCCGCAAAAAAGAAGTAACTTTGCACCGCTTTTAGTACCAAGATGTTGACCGTACATGAGTCCCGCATGACGTTTCCTATATAAAGAGGAACGTATAATACTAAAAGGACGGAGGGACCAATGAGGATAATCAGTCGTAGTCTGAGAAGCAACTAATTATTAATGGTTATTAATGGGTCAACGCAAAATACCCACATGTATTATTTTAATTTTATCGAATGGAAAAAAGAAATTTTT
>CAZHZH010000057.1:0-17944 GCA_964537205.1 uncultured Bacteroidaceae bacterium | reverse complement strand
ACTTGTTGCCATTGCGGTATCTGCGGAGTTTGTCCAAAGTCCAGTAATCGAAGATAGTTGTACGTCCGTCGAGTCCGCTGAATCCTTCTTGATTCATTCCCTGTTCACCAAGTTCTTGTCCGCAATATATCATGAACGGGTTGCAGCGCATGAGGGCTGAGACTAATAGTGCTGGTTTGCCACGGCTTGCGTCGTCTGCGAAGAAAGCTGAAGCCAGTCGTTGCTCATCATGATTCTCAAGGAAGTTCAGCATGTGATCGTGTATGTCGTCAACTGATTGCCAGCAGCCAGTGATGAGTGAGGCACTTTGACCCGCAATCACAGAGCGAAGAGTGTCGTAGAGTCCGACCTTGTCGTACAGATAGTCGAACTTGCCGTTATAGAGATAGTTACGGTACTCATTGGGATTGTATACCTCAGCGATGAAGATGATGTCCTTTCTGTAAGACTTTATCTGCGGTATCGCCCAGCCCCAGAACTCGCATGGCACCATCTCCGCCATGTCACAACGGAAACCGTCGACACCCTTGGAAGCCCAAAAAAGCAGAATGTCCGCCATCTTGTGCCATGTGGAAGGAACCTCTGGTCCGAAGTGTGTTTGACGTCCGTTCTGATAGTCTACACCATAATTGAGCTTTACGGTCTCATACCAATCATTCCTTCCGGGGTAGGCGGAGAAACAATCGTTGCCTGTCGCTTTTGCTGGATATTCGGTGTAAGCTTCCTCGTCTTTTCCTCCTGTTCCAATATTAACGGTCGAGAACGCTTGGCCTGTGAGATAATAGAAATTATTTTGTGGTGAGAAGTCAAGCGATGTGTCATCGTCCTCTCCCAAGTCGGCGATGCCTGCCGGTTTGGAATCTGAGTGATACTGGCGCGCCACATGGTTTGGCACGAAGTCGATGATTACTTTAAGACCCGCACGATGAGTGCGTGCCACAAGGTTTTCAAACTCTTTCATTCGGCTGGGAACATCGACAGCCAGGTCGGGGTCGATGTCATAGTAGTCCTTTATGGCGTAAGGACTTCCAGCGTTACCTTTCACGACAATAGGATTGTCGCGTTTGATGCCATACTTGGTGTAATCGGTCTTTTGTGCGTGTTCAATAAGCCCGGTGTACCAAACGTAATTGCAACCAAGCTCCTTAATCTGTTTAAGAGCCTTGGATGTATAGTCTTTCATCTTTCCACATCCGTTTTGGCTGATAGTGCCGTTAATGGTGTTTGATGCCGAATCAGCGCCATACAGTCGTGGAAGGGTTTGATAGATAATCGGTTTCACTTGTTGTGGTTTTATGTCTGTTGTAAACACTAAGAGGGTCAGTGTCAGTGCTGACCCTCTTGATGTTTGGAAATGTAGTTTGAATAATTATGCGATGCCATGTACTGTTACGTCGCGTGAGATTTTTGCGATCATACCTTGCAAGGCCTTGCCCGGACCACACTCTGTGAAGTCTGTAGCACCGTCTGCAATCATGGCCTGAACTTCGTATGTCCACTTTACCGGAGAAGTAAGCTGCTTCAAGAGGTTTGCCTTGATTTCTTCCGGGTTGGTGTGACCCTTGGCATCTACATTTTGATAAACAGGACACTTAGGCATATGGAACTCAGTCTGCTGGATAGCTGCGGCCAGTTCGTCTTGCGCAGGCATCATGAGTGGAGAGTGGAATGCTCCACCTACAGCGAGGGGTAGGGCGCGTTTTGCTCCAGCCGCTTTCAAGGCTTCGCATGCCTCGTTCACCGCTTCGATGTTGCCTGAAATGACGAGTTGTCCTGGGTTGTTGTAGTTTGCCGGGACGACAACGTGTCCTGGTTTGTTGATGGAAGCGCAGACCTCCTCGATTTTGTCGTCTGGCAGACCTATGATTGCCGCCATTGTTGATGGAGCGGCATCGCATGCCTTTTGCATGGCCATGGCACGCTTGTAGACGAGTTTCAATCCGTCTTCAAACGAAAGACACTCGGATGCGACAAGCGCGGAGAACTCGCCAAGTGAGTGTCCCGCTACCATGTCGGGCTTGAAGTCCTCGCCCATGCAGAGAGCGGAAATGACAGAATGCAGGAACACGGCAGGCTGTGTGACCTTTGTTTGTTTCAGTTCTTCTGCTGTGCCTTCAAACATTATATCAGTAATCTTGTAGCCGAGAATCTCGTTCGCTTTGTCGAAGAGTTCTTTTGCCAATGGTTTTGACTCGTAGAGGTCTTTGCCCATACCTGGGAATTGGGCTCCTTGACCTGGAAATACAAATGCTTTCATATTCAAAATGATTTATTATATTGTTTATTTTTTTACATCTGCAAAGATAGGCAATTCTATGCTGTCACGCAAATAACCGACGGATAAATGGCTCGTTTTGTCGATTATGGTGCAATAAAAAGAATCGAAGATTGCATTATCGGGCTTAAGTGTGCAATTGACCATTGTTTACCAGCCGATATCTATATGTGTTCCGGCGGTTACCCAAAAGCCTGGCTGCCTAACGTTTGCCACATCGTAATACTTCTTAGCGGTCAGGTTGTTGCCCTGCAGATAGATTGTGTATTTTTTGTCAACCCATTGCAACTTCACGTCAAGCTGCCCGAAACTGCCATAGTTTTGGCGCGCGTTGGTGAGGGCGTTGTCAAACCATCCCGTCCGCTCTTTGTATATGAATTCCCACTGTGCGTTCAATTTGCTGTATATGCGGTGGTTGAGTGTGGCGACGAACTTGTTTCGCAGATACACCAATTGGCTTGCGTATGTAGCGGTCTGTTCTGTGTTAACTCGTTTTTGGTGGTTGTAGCAATAGCTCAGCGTTAGTGAGCGTACAAGCGGATTCTTGATGCCGGCTTGTGTGAAGTCGAAGCTTGCAAAGGCCTCGCCACCGATGTTGTCGATATCTGAGTTTGCCGTAGTCCATTTGTTTGCGCCAACTGTCTTTATCCAATCGATCATGTCGGTGCCTTTGCGGTAGAAGCCCTTCACCTGAAAGTTCATCGTGTTTGTGTTGTAGCTCCATCCGATGGAGTAGTCTGTGCTTTTCTCCGGTTTCAGTTCTACGTTTCCCTCAATGCCCGGGCCGTTATAATATAAATCGGTGTAAGTCGGTGTGCGCAGGCTTTGGTTGAACGACGCGTAAATTCTCATGCCTGTCACCGGACTGTAGCTGATGTCTATACCAGGGTAGAGTTTCATTGAGCCGACTACGCTGGTGTTCTTGTTGGCAAGCACGCCAGCCGACAGGCTCCAATTGTCGAGTAGGATGTCATGCTCTATATATATACCTGTATTAGAGCGGCTGTCCTTGTAGTTGTAGCCGGGGTACTTGTTGATGCGGTTCGTTTCGATTGCCTTTCCAAGGCGTGTGCTCAGGATTCTTTCATTGCGGTATTCCACTCCGACGGCGGTCTTGCCTAATGCCCAGGTAGTCCACGCGTTGACGTTAGCTCCGTAGACGGTTGTTTGGTGATAGTTCTCGTAAGCGGCCGGATTATCGCGCAACCACACGTAATGGTCGTATGAGCGGTTCCAGTACACTTGCGGGCTTACATGTATTCGTCCTTTGTTTTCGCCTTGAATGCTGACAAGGTATTTTGTATCTTCCTCGTATTGGGAGTTGCTTCCTGTACCGTAGAATGTGTTGGCTCCGTACTTCATGTCGCTCATCCCCGCCTGTATGGTAGTTGAGAAGTAATCGTTGTCGAACCTTTCGTTCCAATAAGCGGTGCCTTTCTTGAAGTCGCTGTTCGTACTGGCTCCGTCACTTTGTGTCCAACCGCCACTAATGAAGTTGGTGAACTTTCCGGAACGCAGGTTCAAGTTGCCGTTTGCCCCGAATGTGCCGTATGAGCCTCCGTTTACATCTGCGGAAACTCCGTTCGTCGCTTTTGACTTTGTGACTATGTTGATGACTCCGGAAAACGCGGAGGCACCGTACACGCGGCTTGCGCCGCCTTCAATGACCTCGATGCGCTCAATGTCGTTTATACTGACAGGAAGGTCCATCGTGAGGTGTCCTGTCTGTGGATTTGAAATGTTGACTCCGTTTAGCAACACCGTCAGCTGGTCCTCGTTGCCTCCGTTAATGCCTACGTCGGTTTGTACTCCGTATCCGCCGCGTTGTCTGACGTCTACTCCGGCTATAGTCTTTAGTAAGTCGTTCACGCTTTGCGCCGGACTGTTTTCGATGTCTTTGGCGGTAAGCATTTGTATCAAGCGTGTGGCTTTAGTCGCCGGTATTGGAATTCGTGAGGCTGTGACTTCTGTCTCTTCCAGCTCAATTGTTTTGTCTGCCTCTTTGTCTTGTGCGTATATGCCTGTCTCATACCCAAGTGTCAGCATAGGTATGATTAAATAAAATGGTTTCATGACTTGTATCGTGTGTCTTTAATATAGTTTGTAAATAATTTCTATTGCGTCGCTGCGAGAGATTCCGCCCGGATTGGTTCCGGGTTTGCCTTCCGGGACTTCCATGCCGTACTTCTTGTAGTATTCGGTCCAGAAGTCGGTCACCTTGCCGCTTTTGTCGTGGAACGACATTGGAATCTGAGGGAAGATGTGGCTGCCGTCAGGATTGACAAACGACAACTGCACGAGTTCGCTACAATAGATTTCCGTGTCGTCGGGCATGTAGAACTTGTCGTATGGACGACCGATATAAGTCAATGCGTTGTTTATGGATTCCTTGATATTAGACCTGTCTTTGAGTCTGCCGACTAAAATTAACGGCTTCCCTTCTTGTGTGTGTCTTGCATTTGTGAAGAACGAGTCGACAGGGTTGAGCCATACACCATGTTTCCCTGACGCTTCGAGAGCATAAGTCTGGTTGTCGTGCTTGTAGACTATGGCTACATGTGAGATGTTTTGAAGGTCTATGCCTTCTGTTACGTTGACTATTGCCGCTGCAATGCCTTTGGCATCGGCTTCGACATTGAAAAGCAGGTCGCCTTGTTCGAGCAGGTTGATGTCGAACGGCGACGTGTCGGCAATGGTGTCTTCATCGGCGTACAGTTCGGTTGTTGATTCCCCTGTGATGTCCGACATCGCTACTTTGCCCACAGCGGAGGCCGGTGTGGCGGCGAGCAGTGTTGACACGCTAAGCACTCCGATGCTGATTTCCCGCTTTAGGCTGAGAAACACTGAATCGGAATGACGGGCGAACTGTTTCCAACGAATGGTCTTTGCCTTGATGTTGAATTGTTCTGATTTCATTGATTATTGAATTATCTGATAAATAAATTCGGTCGGTGTCTTGAATTGGTTGGCAAGACATGTGATAAGACAAAATAGGAGAGCACAATATGGCTCTCCTTTATTGCATGTGTAATAATGTCGCTATTTGACTTTGTCGACAACAGCCTTGAATGCTTCAGGGTTGTTGAGCGCGAGGTTTGCGAGGGTCTTGCGGTTGATCTCGATTCCAGCCTTGTGGATTGCTCCCATGAGCTGTGAGTATGACAACCCTTCAAGGCGTGCGGCGGCGTTGATACGCTGAATCCAAAGCGCACGGAACTCTCTCTTCTTACGGCGGCGTCCTACAAATGCGTAGGTAAGTCCTTTCTCGTAAGCGTTTTTAGCAACGGTCCACACGTTCTTACGTGCACCGAACTGACCTTTGACACGCTTTAAAATCTTTTTTCTTCTTGCTCTTGAAGCAACATGATTTACTGATCTTGGCATAGTTTTTTGATTCTTTTTGAATGTTAGCGGTAGTTGTGGCTACTCTTCTGAGCTAATCATTCGATTAAACAATTGAAATAATAAATTTTTTGCTTACTGATTTGTGTTTAACGAAGACGGAGCAGTTCGCGTACTTGTTTGACGTTGGCTGAAACAACGATTGAAGAGTGGTCGAGATTTCTCTTTTGCTTCTTGGTCTTCTTTGTCAGAATGTGACTGTGATAAGCGTGCTGTCTCTTAATCTTTCCAGTTCCAGTAAGCTTAAAGCGCTTCTTTGCGGCTGAACTTGTTTTAATCTTTGGCATGTTTCTATTCTTTTATTTGTTATTATTATTGGTGGCAACGTATATACCAGGACGTTACGCACCTTATATTTATATTATTCGTTGTTGTCTGCAGGCTGTGTGTCGTTTGAAGAGTCTGCCTTGTCTGCGATAGCGACCGCTTGTTCTTTCTTCTTGTTCGTACTGCCTCCTCCCTTCTTAGGGGCGAGCATTATGTTCATCTTCTTTCCTTCGAGGACAGGCATGCTTTCCACCTTGGCCACATCCTCAAGGTCGTTCGCCAATCTCAGCAGCAATACTTCGCCTTGTTCCTTGAAGACGATAGAGCGTCCTTTGAAGAATACGTACGCTTTGACTTTGTTTCCTTGCTTGAGGAACTCTTGTGCGTGTTTGAGCTTGAACGCATAGTCGGCTTCCGCGGTCTGAGGTCCGAAACGGATTTCCTTTATCTCGATCTTCACCTGCTTGGCTTTCATTTCCTTCGCCTTTTTCTTTATTTGGTAAAGGAATTTCGAGTAGTCGATGAGTCGACAAACCGGAGGTTGCGCAGTTGGTGAGATTTCTACAAGGTCTACTCCCATTTGTTCTGCTAATTTAAGTGCATCGTGTGTTGGAATTACTTTCGATTCTATTCCGTCACCTACGATTCTTACTTCGCGTACATGAATCTGTTCGTTGATTCTGTACTGCTGCTTCTTGTTGTCACCTTTCATTCAATGTGGTTGTTCCTTCGGTTTTTATTCGTTTTTTGACCTCTTGCTTTGTTTTTGTTTCTTTGCTTTACGCAAATCGACTGCAAAGATATAAAAATATTAATAATGCGTGAACTCAAAAAATGATTTATTTTATCTTTATGTGTTATTTTATTTTAGTCGGGCCTCGATTTATGCTCTGTAATGCCACAATTTCATTCAGAATGTGTAGAGAGTTTGGCGGCTCTCTACACATTGCTGCATGGTGTGTGCGGGTGGTGGAAGATTAGAAGTTCTCTGTCATCTGCCGTACTTCATCGTTGATTTTCTTTGCAAAGTCGGCTACCGACATAGTCTCTTGTTGCTGTGTACCTTGCTTTCTTACGTTCACTGTGCCATCCGTGGCTTCCTTTTCTCCAACGACGAGCATGTAAGGAATGTGCTTGACTTCGTTGTCGCGTATCTTACGGCCGATTTTCTCATTACGGTCGTCTACTATCGCGCGGACATCGTTCTGGTTCAGTTCCTGGCACACTTTTTGTGCGTAGTCATTGTATTTCTCTGAAATAGGGAGTATGGCAACCTGGTCGGGTGTGAGCCATAGAGGGAAGTGACCCGCGGTATGTTCGATGAGGACCGCGATGAAGCGTTCCATGCTGCCGAACGGGGCGCGGTGAATC
This sequence comes from uncultured Bacteroidaceae bacterium, assembly GCA_964537205.1. Lineage (GTDB taxonomy): Bacteria > Bacteroidota > Bacteroidia > Bacteroidales > Bacteroidaceae > Colivivens. The sequence continues at coordinate 10,629 of CAZHZH010000057.1, read as the reverse complement.
ATAACCGGGCGGTGTTTCTCGTTGTCACTGCCTGTATATTCAAGTTTGAAGCGTTCTGGGAGGTTGTAGTCCACTTGGATTGTTCCGAGTTGCCAACGTCTGCCAAGTGCGTCCTTAATCATGAAATCGAGCTTAGGTCCATAGAAGGCGGCTTCTCCCAAAACGGTGCGTGTGTGCAATCCTTTTTCGGCGCACGCCTCAATGATGGCGTTTTCTGCTTGTTCCCAAACTTCGTCGCTGCCTATGTACTTTTCCTTGTCGTTAGGGTCGCGGAGACTTATTTGCGCCTCGAACTCATTGAAGTTGAGTGCCTTGAATATGATGGCTATTATGTCCATCACACGCAGGAACTCTTCCTTCACCTGGTCTGGACGGCAGAAGATGTGCGCGTCGTCTTGTGTGAACGAACGCACGCGGGTTAAACCGTGGAGTTCACCCGACTGCTCATAACGGTACACTGTACCGAACTCCGCGCAACGGAAAGGCAGGTCTTTGTATGAACGGGGCTTCCATGCGTAGATTTCGCAGTGGTGAGGGCAGTTCATCGGCTTTAGTAGGTACTCCTCGCCTTCTTCCGGCGTTGTGATAGGGCGGAACGAGTCTTGTCCGTAGTGATCCCAGTGACCTGATGTGACATACAGGTTCTTACCTCCGATATGCGGTGTCATGACTTCCTCGTAGCCGTAACGCTTTTGGATTTTGCGCAGGAAGTCTTGAAGTCTGATTCTGACTTGTGTGCCTTTTGGCAGCCACATAGGAAGTCCTTTTCCCACGCGGTCGGAGAACATGAAGAGTTCCATCTCCTTGCCGATCTTGCGGTGGTCGCGCTTTTTAGCCTCCTCAAGTGCCACGAGGTATTCATCGAGCATTTTCTTCTTAGGGAACGATATGCCGTAGATTCGCGTCATCATCGGACGCTTCTCGTCGCCACGCCAGTATGCGGCGGCAAGACTGAGGAGCTTGAACGCCTTTATAGGCGCGGTGGTCATGAGGTGCGGACCTTTACAGAGGTCAATATAGTTGCCTTGTGTGTAAGTGGTTATTGTACCATCCTCCAACTCGCTGATGAGTTCGTTCTTATATGTTTGTCCTTTCGACGCAAAGAGTTCCAAGGCGTCTTTCTTCGATATTTCCTTGCGCACGAGGGCTTCTTTCTTCTGCACAAGTTCCTGCATCTTCTTCTCAATTTTAGGGAAGTCGGCATCAGTGAATTTCACACCTTCGGGCGGCATCACGTCATAGTAGAACCCGTTTTCAATGGCGGGACCTATTCCGAATTGTGTGCCGGGGTAAAGAGCTTCGATGGCTTCTGCCATGAGGTGTGCGGAAGTATGCCAAAAGGCGTGCTTGCCTTCAGCGTCGTCCCATTTATAAAGTTTGATTGACGCGTCCTCATTGATGGGGCGGTTCAGTTCTGTTGTTTCTCCATTTACGCCACATGCGATTACATCTTGTGCAAGGCGCGGACTGATGCTTTCTGCAATCTGAAGTCCTGTAACGCCAGCTTCGTATTCACGCACGCTGCCGTCTGGGAAAGTAATTTTAATCATATCAATATTGTCTTTTCTACGCAAGATTACATATTTATATGCAAAGGTACGAATTTCTTAGTAATTGGAAACTTTAATCTTCCGATTATTTTAAATAAGGGCGTTTTTTGTTTGTCCACGGGTTGAAAGGTGGATAAAAACTTGATGGTTGCTTTGCGGACATTGCTTTGTGCAATAAGTTGTCTTGCTTCTTGTGATAAGCTGACCTGCTTCTGCTGATAAGTTAATTAGCTTCGTGGCATAACCTAATTAGGTTCAAGGCGGAATCAAGTCAGTTTCCAATTTCGCTCAGTTCGAGCCACCGCATGGATTTCTCGTCGAGTTCGTCGTTGAGGGCGGGCAGTCGTTTTGAGAATTCTATGATTTGCGCCGTGGGTATCGCGCCGCCGCTAAGCTTTGTCTCTATGTCTTTCTTTTCAGCTTCAAGCCTTTCTATGTCGGTCTCTAATTGCTCCATTTCCTTTCTCTCTTTGAATGACAGCTTTCGAACCTTGTTGACCGACTTGTTTGCCTTCCATTCTTCTTTCGCCTGACTGTGGGTGGCGGTGGACGGAGTGGGGTTGAGGCTTTTCCACTCACGGTATTGCGAGTAGTTGCCTGGAAAGTCTTTGATGTCGCCGTTGCCGTTGAATACAAAAATGTGGTCTACCACCTTGTCCATGAAGTAGCGGTCGTGGCTGACGACAATGACGCACCCATGGAAGTTTGCCAGATACTCCTCCAAAATCTGAAGGGTTATGATGTCGAGGTCGTTGGTCGGCTCGTCGAGAATCAGAAAGTTTGGATTCCTCATCAATACTGTGCATAGGTACAAGCGCCTGCGCTCGCCTCCACTAAGCTTGTATATATAAGTGTGTTGCTCTTCTGGAGTGAACAGAAAGTGCTGGAGGAACTGTCCAACCGACAGTCGGTCGCCGTTTCCCATGTCCACATACTCCGCGATGTCTCTCACCGCGTCAATCACTTTCTGATTGTTGTTGAATTCGAGTCCTTCTTGTGAGTAATATCCAAAGCGAACGGTCTGTCCAATGTCGTATTCCCCTTCGTCGATTGCCTCCATGCCAAGCAGTGTCTTTATGAATGTGGACTTTCCCGTCCCGTTGTTGCCGACTATGCCCAGTTTCTCGTACCTTGAAAAGGTGTAGTTGAAGTCCTTCAGTATCACTTTGTCTCCAAACCGTTTGTTCACGTTCTTGGCTATGAATATTTTGTTCCCGATATATCCTCCTCCGGTGTCAAGTCGCACGTTTCGTTCGTTTATACGCTGTTTGGCAATCTTTTCCAGTTCATAGAACGCCTCTTCGCGGTAGCGTGCCTTGTGTCCGCGCGCCTGTGGCATTCGTCTCATCCACTCCAGCTCAGTGCGGTACAGGTTGTTCGCGCGTGTTATTTCAGCCGACAGGTTGTTGATTCGTTCCTGCCGTTTTTCCAGATAGTAGCTGTAGTTGCCTTTGTAGGTGTAAATGCGCTCGTTGTCCATTTCTATGATTGACGAGCAAACGCGGTCGAGGAAATACCGGTCGTGCGTTACCATGAGAATGCTCATTGTCGTGCGGCTCAAGTAGCCTTCGAGCCACTCAATCATTTCAAGGTCGAGATGGTTGGTGGGTTCGTCCAGTATGAGCATGTCGGGTTCGTCGATTAGTATCTTCGCCAGTGCCACACGTTTTATCTGTCCGCCGCTCAACTGGCTTATCGGTTGGTCATAGTCTGTGATTTTAAGTTTTGTCAGAATCTGCTTGGCTTTCAACTCTGTCTCTTCCGTAGGCTTGTCCTTGTGGTAGTCGAGGATGGCTTCCATGATGGTTTGGCCGCCTTTGAATGACGGCGTTTGTTCCAGATACCCTATTCTCAAGTTGTTGCGGAATATTATGTTGCCGGCGTCGTAGCCTTCCTCTCTTGCGAGGATGGAGAGCAGGGTGGACTTGCCTGTGCCGTTCTTGGCGATAAGCCCCACATGGTCGCGCTCATTTATCGTGAACGAGACATTCCAAAACAAAGTGCGGTCGCCTATGCGTTTTCCGACCGCCTGTACATCCATGTATGGTTGTATACTTGCCATGACGTTTCAATCTGTATGCAAAGATAAGAATAAAATCTCATATATCCTGCTTTGAGTACCATCATAATACAGAATAAAGGCCTGCGTTGGTTGCAAGCCTTTATTCTGTCGCCAGTTTAGAATGGCGTTACTTGATTGTAAGGGTCTTGATTTCCCATGTCGGAGCGCATTGTTCAGTGGTCTTATAGTGGAATCCTATCTGTATGGTTTGTCCGATGTATTTTGACAGGTCTGCTTCCGAGTCTATATATGTCCAACTTGTTCCCTCTGGCCATTGTGAGAGTGTCACTTCCTCTTTGTCACCTGAAGCCAATATGACGTTTACTGATACGAAATCGCTCCTGTCGTTGCCATTCAGGAAATTCAAAGCATGATTAATACTCAGCTTTGCTCCGCTCCCTATGGTCAGCTTCGGACTTATGTACCATGACTCGGCTGCATGATTTGTCTCGTTCATGTATGCTGACGCTTTGATTCCGTATGTTTCGCTTCTACTCCAGATGTAATTCAAACTGCCAAGACTGATGATGTCTTCACTCCATCCGTCTGCATTGTTAGTGAAGTTGATGCTGTATGAACCTGTTGTGGTTTCGTTGTCATCATCGTTGTCGTCATCTCCTCCGGTCGTGCCTCCGTCAACGAGTCCGCCGTCGCTTGTCTTAAGCTCTACATCATCAATAAGTATGTCAGCACCAGGATTCTTCGGATTCATGATAACGATGTTAACTGTCGTCTGGGTTGCAAGCGTGAACGAGTGGCTTACTTCTGTCCAAGTGTCGGCTGTCAAGTTGTTGGTGTATTCTCCATACTCATAGTGTTGTCCTACCTTGCCGTCGGTAACTGGAACATATCCAGGGCGTACGCTGCCGCCTGTTGAAGTAGCCGCCTTCGTGTAGAAGCTCAAGGTGTAGGAGCCTGCCTTCAGTGTGATTTCCTTGTAGGCGAGGCGTTTGTTCGCGCTTGTGGTGCCTTCGACAAGTACTGCGTAATTGCCACCGTGTGCGTCGTTCGACTGGCTGAGAGTAGCCGAGCTTGCGGTTGTTGTCGACTTCCAATTGGCAGGTGTGCTGCCGCTCCAAGTCTCGAAGTCTCCATTACCGAGCAGGTTGTCGCCTGTAGGGTTGACATCTGGTGTGTCGTCACCGCCTGTGCTTGCCTTTCCTTGATGGATGTTCAGGTTCTTCAGTTCCCATGTAGTGGAGTTGCTGCTTGGACATTCGAAGCGGAAGGCTATGTAGACGGCTTCCTGGTTCATGAACTCTGACGGTATTTCCATCGACTCGGCAGCGTAGAACGTCCAGTCCATAGTCGCAGATTCTTTGGCGTTGAAATTGAGGTCGGTCCACGTAGCCGTCGTAACATCTCCGGAATAATCTTTAGATATCAAGACTTTGTGAAGAGCCTTAATGTCAGAACCTGATTGCAGATACCTGATTACGTAATCAAAGTCGAGATATGCGGCAGAGTCGTTCTCAACGGTTGTGTTGATGGCAGGGGATACGTACCACGCCTCAGTTGCCGTTGTTGACTGGTTGCTTGAGTTATAGCCGGTAGCTTTGGCGTAACTGCTGCCCCCGCTCCATGCGAGGCCTTCTATGGTTACCGAAGTGAACTCGCTCAGGCTGCTGCTTGTATATGGCAGGGTGTTGTCGCCAGTAGGCTCATCAGGAGTATCATTTTCCTCTGCGGCTCCCTTTGCGACTTTGAAGTTCTTGACTTCCCATGTGGAACTGCTGGTCTCGCACTTGAAATAAAGTGCCAGGCGTATCTTCTTTCCCATGTATTTTTCAGGGATGTTTACTGAGGCGGTGTAGAATGTGGTGTAGTCGGATCCTTCGGTATGCTTGTTTACAAGGTCCTCCCAACCGGCGTTTGCGACATTGTTGGCGGAATACGCCGAGTCGTAGGCAATAACCAGTTTTTGGTACTCCTGGTTGCGTACGTAACGGAGGATGTACTCGTAGGTCACGTATGCCGAGTCGACGTCCGCCAGGTCTATGGTTGATGATACGAGGTACGCGGTGCCGTCGGTCGTCTGCTTTGTGCCGGAGTCGTATCCGGTCGCGGTAGCGCAGCTGTAGGAGTTGACCCAAGATACTCCGCCTTCCGTGGTGACGTTTGTAAACTTTCCTAACGAGGAAGCAAACGTTTCGCTAAGAAGGGTGGTACTGTTGGTGTTGCCACCATTCGAATTGATGGTGTATGGCGCAGGTACGTCGTCACAGGCGGTGAAAACCATTAACGCCGTAGCGCATACAATTGATATTATCCTTTTCATATCGTTTTGTGTTTTTATTATTCAAACATTGTTTATTCTTCCACTATCTGCATGTCATCCACAGTGCGCAGTTGCAGTTGCCAGCCGGAATAATATGAAAGAACTCCGGTGAGACGTACTGTTTGCTTTGGCATGACCAAGAAGGCGACTTCGTTTTGAGTGCTTGTACGCACAGTGAGTGTAGTGTTGCCAACCTTGAAGTTACGATCGACGCCATAGCCTGCGTCATGCATCTTGTAAGGCGCCAGTGTCGCCTCGCCGTCGGCTTCGGTGAATTTGCCTTTGATGGTTACGAGCATAGGCGCGTATTTGTAGTTCTGATATTGCGACGCGTTACGGATGAACGGGTGGCTTTCGTTCTCTATGTTTATATGAGTGAATTTATTGATGTAGGCGGATGGCGTACCGATGAGTTGCACTTTTGTCTTGCAAAGTTCAAAGAGCATCGGACCAAGTCGGAGGTTGTTGCTGCTGGTATAATAGGGTTGCCCAATCTTTGGCATCTTACTATAACAGCCTACATATATGTCTTTAAGGTTCACACGTACCATTTGTCCCATTGCGAAATAAGGGTAAAGGCATGTGTTCTTCACCGCGAAGGCTATGCAGTTTGAGACGTCCACGCTGTCGGTCGTGCTGTCGTAGTTAGCCAGGACAAGAGTCTGGTAGAGGTTGCCCCCGTTGTCGTTTGCCACTACTACGCCTTCCACCACGTCGGAGTCGGTCACTTGTACGAAAGCGTTTGTTTGTGTGAACACGCTTCTGTATTTCTCTTTCAGTTCGGTGATAGTCAGTGTCGGCTCACCAACAGAAGTGTCGCTTGTAATCTTATAGTCAGAAACATCCGGCTTGTCATAATCCTTGCAGGCTCCTAACAATACAGCTGCAAGCATGACGGTTGCGATTGCCTTGATGTTTATAGTATCTTTTTTCATATACACCTTATTATATTATTAGAATCTGTAGTTGACATTGAGGAACGCGTTGAATGCGTTTGCGTAGTAATATTTGGAGTTCTTGGAGAACTTGTAAGAACGTGCTACACCTGTGCTGTACAAGTCGTCACGGTTTTGCTCGAAGCCTCCTGTGCGGAGGTTCCTGTTGTTCGTGATGTTCTGCAGCGAGAGGTTTATTGAGACTGCCTTGCCGTTTCTCAGACGGATGTACTTTCCTATCGAAGCGTCGAGCATGAACCCTGCGTCGTATTTCTCCAGCTTAGGACTCACTGTCTTGAGAATGTTCCCGTCAGGGTCGTACACTATGCCTCCACTTTCTGCAAGGGTGGCATTGATATCCTCCTGTGAAAAACCCCAACTTCCGTCTGCGTTCCTTCCAGTGGAAACATATTCATTAAGCACGTTGCTCAAGCGGCGGTAGGCTGAGTAGCCTACATATACGCAGTTGTAGTAATTGAGGTTCATCTCAAGAAACCATCCGTTGACATTGTAGTTTGCGCCAACACTTGCCGCTACGAGTGGGGTGCTTCCTACTTTTACGCCGTTTGCTATGACTTTCAGTGGCATTTGCTCTCCTGTGACAGGGTTTACCCATTCATTGAGTTCGGCGTTGGTGGCGGCGTCCATCCCTTCGTAGTTGACTTGCGCGTGAGGATTATTGGTGTACTGAGCGTCGCTGAGCGTACCGAGTACGTTGAATGACAAGCTGCTGGTCAGCTGGTATGATAGCGCGCCTTCAATTCCGTAGTGGCGTTTGTTGAGTCCGGTCATAGTAAGATATGTGAATCGAGATTCCTGATCATTGTAGAACGCTGTTTGTTCAACTTGGTCGCTGAATCTTGTGTAGAATCCGTCAATCTTTCCTGACAGGTCGCCAAAGCGGAACTTCCATGCTACTTCCGCACTGAAGATTTTCTCCACTTCAAGATTGTCCACGAAGTTGTTTTGCATACGTGGAGCGACAAACACATTGCGTGCGAGAGGCGCTTGCGCATCGAAACTGACACCGGCGAAGAAGGTGTTGTTTGTGAATGGACGATAGCTCAGCCCCAGTTTGCCTCCGCCTCCGAGGAATTTTGCCGTACCACTTGATCCGTACGAGTTCTCAGGAGCGCGCCCGTTTTGCATTTTCCCGTCACGTTCGATGGTTGTACCCTCGATGTAGCCTGATACTATGGAGTTCCATGATGTATGGTCGGCATGGAACTGTTCCCAAGCTTTCGCCTTGTTCACAAGGATATTGTAGTTGTACCCGAACTTGTCGCCCTTGTAAATACGCTTGTATGGGTTGCGAAGGTCGTTGGCCGCCGCAGTTGGATGCTCAACGCTTCCTTTGCCGTAGTCGTTGGCGGAGAATTTATCGTAGTCAAGATACAGGTCGCCGCCGAGCAAGTCTGCCATAGTCTTGTAGTGCATTCCTTTGGTATGGTTCAGTTGCACACCAAGTGAATATTTATATTTGTTGTTTATAGTGTGGTTCCATGTTGAATTGAGGGCGAACACCATTTGGTCGTTGTGTCGGCGTTCCTGATAATAGAGAGCTTCCTCACCGTTTTGGTTCTGTACGCTGTTCACATAGTACATACGGTCCCAGTTGACTTGCCTGTTCGCCTTGCTTGATGTCCAGTAGTCGTACAATGAGTTGTACTGTTCAAGGAAGTATGGGTTCTCTTGCAGAAACTCAGGGTTGTTTTTATCCAGGTCGTAAACATCGAACACGCTGCTTGGCAAGTTCTTGTAGTAGTCTGGCCGCGGGTCGTATGCGTCGCCGTTCCATCCCAACGCGCTTGTGCTGTACATGCTGTATTTGAAACCAGCGGAGGTTACCAACTTCTTGTTCTCGTCCACTTTCCAATCCCATGTGGCTATAGCTGTCGGAGCGTAATCGTGAACAACGCGTGAGTTCCTTTTCTTTCCGTCTTGGTATCCCCAATATGGGTTGTAGTAGTGTGAGTTTGCCAGCCAATAGGCTTCTTCTGTTGAGGCTCCCTGTTGCGCTCTTTCGGTCGGCGAGCCGAATGTGACGAGCGAAAGGCTGTGCTTGTTGTTGAACCGCTTCTCCGCGGACAACAGGTATGAGAACGAATTGTAGAACGTACCTTCGATGACACCTTCGTCCGACCAGCGGTAGCCGATGCTTCCCGCGAATGCCCAGCCGTTGTCCATCATGCCTGTCGCATATGTAAACATGCCACGAACTTTGTAGTTCCTGTTTGTTCCCGACAAGGTCACCTTCTTTCCTTCTGCAAAAGCCGACGCCCTTGTATTGATACTGTTGGCTCCTCCAATTGGCGCGATGCCAAAGTTGCTGTAATCAAACGAGGACACACCTTCCTTGTTTCTTGTCGCATCGTTCATGCCGCCAATCATACTGTATTGAAAACGTCCTAATTCCAAGTCGTTTAGTAACAACCCGTTCATGTAGGTGCTTTCGTACATGTTATCGTATGCACGGACTTTGAAGCGCATCGGACTGAATCTGTATCCTACTTCACCGAAATACAAGTCGTTGCTGGCCGACGTAACTGACGATACAGTCTGTGCCGCGTCGTTGTCATCGTCCAATTGGCTTTCGGTAAAGGTGAAATCAGAATTGTCCAGTTCCAATGTATCAATAGCCACTTGTGCCCGTGCGGAAAAAGACACGCATAGCAGTAATGATACTAACTTTACACATTTACTCATAGGTTTTATTTGTTTTTTTGTTCGTTCTTTATACAAAACTACAATGTCGAATGTCTCTTCCATCCACTGTGTAGTTAGTGCAAAGGTAGCAAAAAACCTAACAACCGCAAAAAATTACGAATAAAATCAAGCCTTATTGTCATAACATGTCTATTTGGAACATTGTGTGCAGTCACTGGTTATTCCAAATCGACGTATTCTTTATGTGTGTGCTGTGCCAGGAAGGTTTTTATTTTTGTATGTACTTATATGTGTATTTGTGCTTGTTGACGCTTTCCCACTTTAACGTCCCGTTATCGTTCATCCCGAACACATAGTCGTAGATGTCGGCTCCCGTGTTGGTTTCGTCCTTGTACTCCTCTGTGTATCTCTCAATGCATTTTGTCGGCAGAGTCCTCGGTCCATAGCCAAGCATGCCGGGCAGGCAGAAGTGTTCTTCCCCTATATAATTGAATGCTACAATTCCGACAGTGTAAGGGAATTGCCTCAGCACGTTGTCGTCTTCTCCATATTCAAACGTCAGTGTGCGTTGTGCGTTATAACCGTCTGACGTGGGAACGCTCAGTTGTTGGTTGCATCGTGTCAAATTGCCGTCTTCCCATGTGAGACGGATGCTTCCTGTGCTTTTGTAAAATGTCTTATTACTGTCGTTCTCGTTTTCATCTGTAAGATAGTAATATGTGTTCGTGTATGACACGTCAGTCATTTGCGAATCATTATTATATTTGAATTCAATGAGTTTGTCTCCAGTAACGGAGCCTGTAAGATAGTAACTGCCGTATTCATAGCGGTAATGTTGTCGCACTTTTGATATAAGCCCCATGCTGTTAGTCTCCATGCTTGTGATGATTGTATCGCTGTCCTCGTCTTCGGCAATATATTGTAGTGTGGACGCTTGCAGTATATGGTTTATACCTTCTTTTGTGTATGAGGTCAACTTTCCACTATCGTCGAACGTGAATTTCATTTGTCCAACTTGTTGGATGAGGACCGGCTTTCCTTCTTTGTCATACAATTGAGAATAAGGCGCGGTATTGTGAACCTGGTCTTCATCTATACCTTCATCGTCTTTTCCGTATTCATCAGTGCTACAAGTCA
>CAZHZH010000056.1:15554-18152 GCA_964537205.1 uncultured Bacteroidaceae bacterium | reverse complement strand
CTCGCGATATACAGAAGGCTGTACCGAAGCAGGCTGAAATGAACACAGTGAAAGAATAAGAATTGATGACAATAAAAGACTGATGATATGAGGATAAAGAAAGGATTCGTGCTTCGCGACGTATGTGGCGAGCAGGTGATAATGGGCGAGGGACTCGGAGCCCTCGACTTCGGCAAGTTGATAAGTCTGAACGCTACGGGCGCGCTGCTGTGGAAGGCGGCGGAGCAGGGCGACTTCACAGTGGAATCGCTTGCAAAGACGCTGACCGACGAATACGACGTGACTGAGGAACAGGCTCTGGCCGACGTGGCGGAACTGCTCAATAAGTGGCGTGAGGCAGGGGTGATAGAATGAAATACATCCGGTGGTTGTTGGCTTGTACGCGCGGCGTTCGCTGGAACATGGTCGTGCGCATCGGTGCGGGACTGTGCCAGACTGCGCTCGGACTGCTGATGGTATGGCTCAGCCGCCGGTTTATCGACGTAACCATACGCACCGGCGGCGGCTCCGACGTGGTGCGGATGGTTGTGTGGCTCGTGCTTACCATCGTGGGCGGAGTTGCGCTGCGCCAGATATACTACTATATGACCACCATGGCCACCACACGGCAGACGAACGCCCTGCGCCTGCGCATATTCGGAGGCCTGTTCAGAAGGAGGCTCTATACGGACAACCTGCTGCATTCGGGCGACGTGACTTCGCGCTTGGCGAAAGACATAGAGACGGTGGGCGACGTGACGGTCGACACGCTGCCGCAAATGGTGGTCACGACCATGCAGCTGTGCGGCTCGTTCCTGCTAATGCGCTGGTTCGACGCGCGCCTCGCATGGGCGTTGGTGCTGATCACTCCGCTCGCCGTGGTGTTCGCCAAACTCGTGGCTCACCGGCTGCGGCAAATGACGCTCGACATAAGGAAGGACGAGAGCCGCATACAGATGCACGTGCAGGAGGGAATGGAATACAACGCCGTACTGCGCTCGCTCGGCAGCGAGGAACTGATGTCGGACCGTCTCGGCTCCATGCAGGACCACCTGCGGTCCAATGTGCTGCGACGCACGCGCTTCTCCGTGGTGACAAGGCTGACCCTCGCCTTGTCGTTCAGCCTGGGCTACCTGCTCGCCTTCGTATGGGGCGGACTCGGACTGCGCGACGGAACTATAACGTTCGGCGTGATGACCTCGTTCCTTCAACTTGTCGGCATGATACAGCAGCCGATACTCCGGCTGCTCAACATGATACCGGGACTGATACACGCCACGGCGAGTATCGACCGCTTGGAGGAACTGGAACAGGCCGGCACGGAGGATGAGGCGGCAGCAAGCGCGCCGCACGAAGGTACGATGGGTGTGGTGATGGAGGGCGTGAGCTTCCGCTACGCAAGCGGCGACCGCATGGTCTTAGACGGGTTCAGCCACCGCTTTGCGCCAGGCTCGCACACGGCGGTCATGGGCGAGACCGGCATCGGCAAGACCACCCTGTTCCGACTCATGCTGGGACTGATTGAACCTACTGCCGGACAGGTGTATGTAGAGGGAGACGGGGTGAAGATGAAGGCAGGGGCTGACACGCGGGCTGACTTCGTGTTCGTGCCACAAGGCAACACGCTGATGAGCGGCAGCATACGGTCGAACCTGCTGCTGGCAAAGCCCGACGCTACTGATGAACAGCTGACCTCGGTGCTGCATACGGCGTGTGCCGACTTCGTGACGGCACTGCCCGACGGACTCGACACGGAACTCGGCGAACGCGGCACGGGACTGAGCGAGGGACAGGCGCAACGGGTGGCAATCGCCCGCGGACTGCTGCGACCGGGAAGCATCCTCCTGCTCGACGAGATCAGTAGCGCGCTCGACGAACAAACCACCATCGAACTGTGCGACCGCCTGTTCACCGCATACGCCGACAAGACAATAATACTCATCACCCACAGTCCTGCCGTGGGTGCGATGTGCGACCAGCAAGTATATGTGAGGTGAGGCGTCAACGCTGCCGCTGCCTGCCGACCACTTTGTTTCATACGTATGAAAGGCAAATTAAAAATTTCTTTAGAATTTTTTTCAAAAATGTTTGGTCATGTCATTTATTGGCACTATCTTTGTAGCGGGAAAGAGAATACTACACATATTCTTATCTGTTAGTATTCATGTGATGGAGATGAAAAACTTTATATTAACTTACTAATAAACAATGCGCAATGAAAAGAAAGTTTTTATTTCTAAACTTAGCTTTGACTGCAATGACCGCTTCAATGTTCATTGCATGTTCTTCTGACGACGACCCTGTAGACAATGGCGACGGTAGTGTGATAATCGCCCCTGCCAAGTCTCCGGATCTCGTACTTTATTCCGGCAGCAACGTTCTCTATAGTACGTTTAAGACAAAGGCTCTTACACGCGCTGATGATTATGCCTATTACAAATTGCAAGACTATGATTTCGACCATTACTTCCCAGTAGACGCATATAAAGAGACCGCACAGGATCTATATCAAAACCATCCTGTCACCGACGAGGAGAAGGCTTACGTAAAAGAATACCTTGCGAATCATCCAAACGAGGGTAGCACTGAATGCGACCTGACTGACTACTTCATCCAGTA
>CAZHZH010000056.1:14342-15454 GCA_964537205.1 uncultured Bacteroidaceae bacterium | reverse complement strand
CAGGCGACGGCATCTACAACGACTACGTAATCAAGGTAACTCCTGCCGACGGCTCTAAAGTTGTCGCTCCAGATACAGACCCGGATCCAGACCCAGTAGTTGAGCCGGACGATCCAGAAGATGAGGGTACTGACGAAGTTGAGGTCAACCTCTCATTGAACGACGAGAAGACAGAGGACGACTATATCGCAACCAAGCTGTCAATCCACGTTCGCTCGATTACAGACGTTGAGGTATTCATCCCTGCTCCTGCCGAGTACTATTGCGACGCAGACGACATGTACATCGTTCTCTCACACAAGGACGAGGCTTACCAGTATGGTGACAACTCCAATGTGACTACTTACGAGATCAACGGCAACCCTGTAACTCTGACAGTGAAGTACGAGGCTGACGGCATCCGTGTCACTACCGACGGCATCAACGAGTCTGTCATCAACTACTTGAAGGAGACTTACGGCGACGGTATCACATTCGAGGTATGGAACTACTACAACAGCTCAATCACCGACGAGGCAGGCAACGTAACAGACGTTACTCGCGACCAACTTCAGGCATTGCTCAACAACTCAACTGTCACCTTCCTCGACGCTGACCCAAGCCAGTACATCAACGCATACGGCGCGCTCAGCAATTATGAGGGTGAAATCAAGGCTGTGGAAGGCGAGGACGGTCTCTACTATCCAACCGACGCTGTTACAGGCGAGATCCTTCCATCTGAGTACTGGACTCGTGAGCCGGCAGACAGCAAGTACTACGCTCTCTACACTCACGTCAACACTCTTGACTGCCAGGTTGTGCCTACTGACAACAGCTGGGTAAAGCAGACATCAACTGCTGATGATCCTGATAACTACTCAATGCAAAAATACAATGTAGTATATAAAAAGTGAAGTTTAAAAGTGATATAATTATAAATATTATGGGCGAAACGCTATCCGTGAGGATGGCGTTTTGCTTTATGTACCTATGTGACATCTCTGAAGTGTGCGGTCACAGCAGTCGGTGCATGCACAGTTGCTGTGGCACCTTTCCAAGGTGCGGTACTCTCATTGCATCCTATCCCCAGGTGCTGTCACACTGCGTGTGCCAGTACGCTGGGGTTAAGCATG
>CAZHZH010000056.1:0-14242 GCA_964537205.1 uncultured Bacteroidaceae bacterium | reverse complement strand
GGACTCAGGGTGTATAGCCACAGCCTTTGGATAGACGGTTCATGAAACAGCATTCATTTGCCAATGAAACAGCTTTCATTTGCCAATGAAACAGCATTCGTTTGCCAATGAAACAGCATTCGTTGACGTCCAGCCTTGGATAGACGATAAGGCAAGTGCATTGCGACATGAGGTTTGTAGAAAAGTTTTTCAAGTTATTCGATGGTTAGTGAGTTTTTTGTTATATATTTGCAGTGAAAATCAATATTAACTATGGAAACAAAACAAATAACACAAGGAATCAAGTACATAGGTGTTGACGACAAACACTTGGACTTGTTTGAGGGGCAGTATATTGTGCCAAAAGGAATTTCTTACAACTCATATATTATCGACGACGAGAAGATAGCGCTTCTCGACACCGTTGACGCACGCAAGACTGACGAGTGGTTGGACAACTTGGAACATGCGTTGGGCGACCGCAAGCCCGCGTACCTCATCGTGCACCACATGGAACCAGACCATGCCGCCAACGCACGACTCGTGATGGACAAGTATCCAGAGATGACGCTTGTTTGCACGCAGCAAGCCGTGGCGCTCATCAAGCGCTTCTTCGACGTGGACTTCAAGGAGCGGACAAAGATTGTGAAGGAAGGCGAGGTGTTGTCGCTTGGCAAGCACCAGCTGCAATTCTTCATGGCTCCGATGGTTCACTGGCCTGAGGTGATGGTGTCGTACGAGCAGACCGACAAGATATTGTTCTCCGCCGACGCGTTCGGCAAGTTCGGCGCGCTGAGCATGACATCCGACGGCAGTCAAGGCATAGGCTCGATATGGGGTTCGACAGTGGAGTGGGCGTGCGAAGCCCGCAGGTACTATTTCAACATCGTGGGAAAGTATGGCAACATGGTACAGAGGCTGTTGAAGAAGCTGTCGGCTTTGGACATACAGTACATCTGTCCTCTTCACGGACCCGTACTTCACGACGACCTGCCTTATTTCATCAACCTTTATGACACATGGTCGAGCTACAAGGCAGAGGACGAGGGCATATTCATAGCCTATTGCTCTATGCACGGCAACACGGAGAAGGCGGCCGACATATTGAAAGGCATCATCGAGGGTGTGAAACCGGAATTGAAGGTGGCTATCAGCAACCTCGCCAAAGGCGATATGGCTGAAGCCGTTGAGGACGCGTTCAGGTACGACAGGATGGTGGTAGCCGCTCCGACTTACGATGGCGACATCATGCCGGTGATGCACGACTTTATCTCGCACCTCGCAATGAAGCAATACCAGAACAGGACTGTCGGCATCATTGAGAACGGTTCGTGGGCTCCGACCGCCGGAAAGAAGATGAGGGAGGCGTTCGAGGGAATGAAGAACGTGACCATCATAGACCCTATTGTCACTATAGAGTCGACGGTAAAGCCAAAGACCATAAAGGAACTTGAGCAGCTGGCCGCCCAGCTGTTGGAAAAATAGGGCGGGACTTATAAGTCGACCAGTATGCGCGCGTTGATCTGACGGCCTGTCAGATAGTTCGGCACGGCAAACTGGTTGTTGGTGATGTCGGTCACCCAATAGTACGAGTTCACGTTTTTCACATCGAGGATGTTGAAGGCGTCGATACCAATCCACACGTCTTTGACACCTATCCTGCGGTAGGTGGCGCGTTCGCCTTCCTTTACCAGGCGGTAGGATATACCGAGGTCGACACGCTTGTAGCTCCTCATTCTGAACACCTGTTTCTCACGTCCCGTATGTGGAGGTCCGAATGGGAGTCCGCTTGCGAAGTGACCCTTTACCGTCACCATCCACTTGTCGGTATTTGGGAAGTAGTCGGAAAACAGCATGTTGCAGTTCAGGAACTGGTCGGTAGGGCGGGGTACGGTCTTCCCGTGTATTTTCTCCTTGGTCGACATGATGCCGACGCTTATCCACGAGTCGGTTTTGGGAACGAACTCTCCGTAGATCTTCAAGTCGAGACCAGCCGCGTATCCAGTGGCTATGTTCTCTCCGTAGTACGACAGGCGCACGTTGTCGACGTTGTAAGGATTGAGGTTCGACAAAGCCTTGTAGTATGCCTCGGCCGTGGCCTTGAACAACTGGTTGTTTACCTTGAACTTGTATTCCGCGCCAAGCAGGAAGTGAATGGAGCGTTGCGACTTGATGTCCTTGTTGAGTGTCACGACTCCTGTGCCGTTCACGTTGGCGGTGTCCTTCAATTCCTTATAGAACGGAGCCTGGTAGTACAAGCCGGTAGAGAAGCGGAACACCCAGTTGTCGGCTTTCGCCGGCACGAAGGCGACAGTGGCGCGGGGTGACACGATGGTCTCCTTGTTGTAATCCCAGTGGGCGACGCGCACGCCGTAGTTCAGTATGAGTTCGCCTTCCTTTATGTCCGTCCTCCACGTGTCTTGTATGAACGCCTCTATTCGGTTCGACTTGATCTTGTTCTTCGACTTCAGACTGTATATGAGCCGCAGTTCGTTCTCGGAGTGGGGCAGAGAGTAGCCGGCGGAGTCGCGCATTTCCCATTCGCCCATGGTCTCGTCCACGTGTTCGTTCTTTGTCAGTATGCCGTAGCGCAGGTCGTGGCCTGTAAAGCGGTTCCTTCCAGTCAGTCCGATTGTCCTTACAGTGGCGTTGAGTCGGTTTCGCGCGTGTTCCTTATAAGTACCGATGGCGAAGTCCTCGCTGTCGAGCCAGTACTCTCCCTGAATGTCGTAGGTTTCGCGTTCGTTTGTGCGAAAGGCCGAGTAGTTGACGGTCAGTTCGTTGTAGTTGTTGAACTTGTGGGTCAGTGACAAGGCTCCGAAATAAGTGTGGAACTTGTCCTCCTCTTTGCCGTCGAAATACACCTTGAACTCGTGTGATTCCTCAGCCGTACCGAACTTTGTGGTACGGTCGGAAGGTGTGAAGTTATAGTCGTTTCTCGCGATGTTTCCGATAACGTCGAATGTCCAGCGCTTGCTGGGACTCCAGCTGATGTAGGTCTGGTAGTCGAAGTCCTTAGGGTCGTACTCGCCCTTGGTGTCCTGTGTGCCGAGCAGGTTCTTGGTAGTCTTATAGCGGACGGCGTGGGTCATGGAGAATTTCTCGTTGCCGTATCCCACGTATGCGGCGGCTCCGAGAAGCGACGCTGACGCTGACGCCTCGAACGCGGTCGGTTTCTTGTAAGTGATGTCGAGTACGCTCGACATCTTGTCGCCGTACTTCGCCTCGAAGCCTCCGGCTGAGAACTGCACTTTCTCCACCATGTCGGGATTGATGATGGAAAGTCCCTCCTGCTGTCCGGCGCGCACAAGCAGCGGACGGTAGACTTCGATACCGTTTAGATAAACAGAGTTCTCGTCGAACGAGCCACCACGCACATTATATTGGTTTGACAGCTCATTGCGCGAACTGACACCCGCCTGCGTGGCTATGATTTGCTCTATTCCCTGTCCTGACGCGTTGCCCATGTGCTTGATGTCGTTCAGGTTTATGTCGGTCATCGTGTTGGTCTGCCGCCTTATGTCACGCACTTCCACCTCTCCGAGTTCAAATCCAGAGCGTGGCAGCATCACGTTGAGAACCACGGTGTCCTTGGGTTCTTTCAACGTCCGCTTCCGCGTGTCGTAGCCCAGCATGGAAAAGATGACGACAAGTGAATCCGCACTCTTGCAGGTCAGGCTGTACCTGCCCTTCAAGTCGGCGGTGGTGCCTACGAGAGTCCCGCCTTCGACACGCACGACGGCCATTTCCACCGGGTTCCTCTCGTCGTCTACGATCGTACCCTTTATCGTGACATTCTGTGCCGGCAGGAAAGTGGAAGATGCGAGCCACAATAATAATGAGACACCAATATTTTTGAGGATTATTTTAATTCTTGGGTTCATTCCGATTTTATTTCATAATAAATAACGTGCATTTAAAACTTTTATTGTATCTTTGCACTGCTTTAAGCAAAAGCAATACGGGATGTAGCGCAGTTGGTAGCGCACAACGTTCGGGACGTTGGAGTCGCGTGTTCGAGTCACGTCATCCCGACTCATCGTGATTGGACTGAAAGTGTCCAATCAGTCGATTACACAGATGGGTTTTCGTATTAGACAGCCAGTTCGTGCTTTAATACCAAACCCGCGAGTGTCATGCCGAATATACCTGTAATGTGGCTTAGCGAGCCGTTGATCTGAGCCTTGCTTGTACACCACTCGTGGTCTACGAGCCGTTGGTCGCCTGGCGCGTCGTATCGTGCGGAGTCAGTTCCCCTCACACCGCTCAGCAGTTTCGCCTTCGGACACATGCAAGCCGATGTGCCGCAGGTATGGGCTGTGCCTTTGTTCTCCATAGGCGGCTCTTCGCTGTAAACACACAGGAACTTGCTTTGAGGAAAAGTCTTTGTCCGCTTGAACTTGTTGCGTATGGCGCGTGCGAGCGGGTCGCCCTTTATGTTCCAGAACTCGGCGACCCTGACTTGTGTCGGGTCCATACGGAGTGCCGCCCCCATGCTGCTTAGGAACGTTATGCCTTTGTTGTCGTGTGCCAGGCCGCTTGCGCGGAGTATCAAGTCCGACTTGTCTTTCAACGAGTCGATGGCGTCGATGATATAGTCGTAGGATTCGAGGTTGAAGTCATTGGCGTTTTCCTTGTTGTATATCTTCTGCAGGGCTACGACATCGGCGGCAGGGTTGATTTCCAACAGCCTCTCACGCAAGGAGTCCACCTTCACCTGGCCCACGGTTTTGGTGGTAGCCATCAGTTGGCGGTTGCAGTTGGTTATGCATATACGGTCGCTGTCGACGATGGTCAGGTGTCGGATGCCGTTGCGTACAAGACACTCGGCGCACCACGAGCCAACTCCGCCGATACCGAATATGATCACACGCCTTTGTTGGATCTGATTCATCGTGTCTGTACCCAACAGCAGTTCGGAGCGGTTGAAAATCCCTTTTTCTATACCTGTCATAATCAATTCCTAATTCACTGCAAAGTTACAACAAATGTGCGTGCCGACAACATAAATGCATGGAAAATGTATCGCTTGCCGTCATGTGCGAGTACAGATAGCGGTGCATGCCACACGGGATGGTGGCAAGCGGCGACCCTCCGTGGGTCGTGGGTGTGGGTGCACCATACACCCCCAGTCAGCCCTATGGGCATGACTGGAGGTTACTCAAGCGGTGAGTCCGCTGGACTCAGGGTGTGCGGTTGCAGCGGAGTGTGCATGCACGTGGCATGGCGGACTATACCATTGGGTATTCCAGGTCGTAGGTGCATGACACCTCGCTGGTCTTGCCATCCGTCAGTTGGCAGTACCTTGCCTCGTACTGGTCGATTATTTTCGCGCCCAACTCCTTCAGCCTTGATTTTATGTCATAGTACGCCGCCTCGCAATCTTCGAATGATATTCCCTTGTTGCCAAGGGCCACCAAGAGTGTGTGAGGCACTTGGTGCCTTTCGAACGACAACGCTTCACGTTTGAATGGGTATTTCACAGTCATGTCGAACGACTTGCCTTTGGTCTGGTTGTCGGTCGCAAAGGTGAGTATGATGCTTAGGAGGATAGGTTTAGTAGGTTTGTCCATAGGTCTGAAGGTAATTGAGCTTCTGTAATTGTCGTACTCCTGCCTGTCGGAGCAGGTAGGAAGGAAAGGGGTAGTACGGGCTGTGAGCCTATTTCTTGTCGTCCTTGTTGAGGTCGCTTTTCTTCACGGCCGTCATGTCGCCTATGATGAATATGCGCGCCATGTCGTTCTTGCAGTTGGTAAACACCTGTATGTGCTTCTTGAGCTTTCCGGGCAGTTTGCCAGTTCCGTTGTATGTGATTTTTATCTCGCCGGTTCCTCCCGGGCTTATGAAGTCCTTGGGATATTCAGCGACCGTACAGCCGCAGGATGTATGAACGTAGTTGATGACTAATTTCGCCTTTCCGACGTTTGTGAACTTGAACACGCACGTTTGTACGGGGTCGTCTTCTGAGAACGTCCCGAGGTCGACGGTTGTCTTTTCGAATTTTATGACAGGATACTTCTTAGCCGCTGCCGACATTGCGACAAGGCAGGCAAGCACCACCATCATCGTCCTTATAGTTTTCCGCATAGCATAGGTCTCTTTAGTATTATACCTTATTATATTATATTATATATACACCTTATTATATATATAGTGATGTCAGTGTTTTTGTACAGGAATCGAGTCAACCCTCAACTGATGCCTTCCACCCGCGAAATCGGTGGCGAAGAACTCGTCGAGACATTGGCGGCACACATCCTCCGTGATGAACCTGCCTGGGAACACAATAACGTTCGCGTCGTTGTGTTCACGTATGAGATGCGCTATTTCCGGTCGCCACACCAATCCGGCGCGTATTGTCTGGTGCTTGTTCAGTGTCATGCTGATTCCCTCACCGCTGCCGCACATCGCAATGCCCGGGTACACTTCTCCTTTCTCAATGCCTTCTGCGAGAGCGTGTCCGTATGTGGCGTAATTGCAGCTCTCCTCGGTGTAAGTGCCATAATCCTTGTATGCGTACCCTTTCTCCTCAAGATATTTTTTCACGAATTGCTTTAGCTTGAATGCGGCGTGGTCGCTCGCAATCCCCACGGTCTTTATTTCCATAATGTTTGTATGTTATTGATGATTGTTTTTGTTGTATACTTGTCATTGCCAGCCGGAATGTGGACCGACATACGGTTCCGCCTTGTCGGCTCGTTCCGCCTTTTTCATGTGCAAAGATACAAAAAAACATTCTGGCTTGTATCGTTCTTACACCTTATTTTATATATATAATGCGGACATGGGCTGTGGCAAGATTGGATTTCATGAAATTATAGAGAGTTTTGCGGCTTTAATATCGTTATATGTTTATATTTCAAGTCATTCGTTCCACATGTTTTGATTTTTTATTAACTTTGCATGTGCTTAGTGAACTTAACTAATCGTGCCTGGGTCGGACGTGCATAGTCAAGCCACGGTTTGAACTTTGCCATGGCGCGGTTTTTTTATCTGCGAAGTAAATGTCGGCAAACAACAAGGAAAGGGACTTTGAGAAGGTTTATAGAAAATACTACACTCAACTCTTCTATAAGGCGCTCGACTGGACTCTCGACGAGAATGCGGCGAGGGATCTGGTCGGTGATTTGTATGCCGACCTGTGGGAGAGGATAGACAGCATACGCATGGACGAGGTGGCGGGCTTTTTGAATACGGCTTTGCGCAACAGGGTCATAAACTATTTACGGCATCTGCAGGTGGAACGCAAGTACGAAGATGAATACGTCGCGGTGATGAACGAGATAATGGAAGAGCCGGACGATATTCATGAACGACAATTGAAACTTGTGGAGCAAGTGTTGAGCGAGCAGACAGCTCAACGACGGTTCATTTTCGAGCAATGCTGCATTGAGGGAAAGACTTACAAGGAAGTTTCCGCAATTGTCGGCATTGAAGTATCGACCGTGCACAAGCACATAAGCAAAGTTTATTCAGAACTCCGCGAGCGACTTGCGGAAATGAAAAAAATGACGGATAAGGGGTGACCGAACACACGGGATGGTTGTATTGTAATAAAGATTGACAAGGTACGATGGACAAGCAGACTACAGGTAAGGAGTTTTCAAAGATATTGCAATTGGCAAAGATGGCGGACAAGCGCAAGCATGTCTCGCCACCCGATGTTGATGAGGAATGGCAAAGATTCCGCTCCAGTCATATTGACGCGCGAAAGGTTCGAATGGAGAACCGGCGGCTTCGCACGCTGGTAACTGTGTTGTGTGGTGCGGCGGCGGTGTTTGTAGGGTTCATTGTATATATAAACCTGAATAATAATGAAAGCGACAACATAGTAGTCTTGAATTATGATGAAAGTCCGGTGCGGCAGGTCACACTCGTGTCTGATGACGGCGAGGTGCGTCGGTTTGCGGCATCCGATTCCATAAGCTTCCTCCCTGCAACGGCGAATGAGGATGAAGCCGCTACGAAAGCTACGGCTAATATACAGGCAAGGCTTCAGAGCGTGTCCACTCCGCGAGGCATGGACTTCAAGGTCATATTGAACGACGGTACGGAAGTGTGGCTGAACGCAGAAAGCAAGATCAGTTTCCCTTCCGCCTTTAACGACGGAGAGCGGAAAGTGAGTATGGAAGGTGAGGCGTACTTCAAGGTCGCGCACGACGAGGATCACCCCTTCATAGTCAATGTGGGCGGCAAGGACGTGCGAGTGCTTGGCACCGAGTTCAATGTCCGCAACTATACGTCCGAATACAATCAGGTAGTCCTTGTGAAGGGTAATGTCATGGTGTGTAATGAAGGAACGAACACCTGCACCATGCTGAAACCCGGACAAGACGCGGTGTGGAGCGATAATGGAAAAGTGGAAGTCCATGAAGTCGACACATATAGCATTACCCAGTGGATTGACGGCTTGTTCTATTTCGACGAGCAGCCGTTGTCCGCCATATTGCGTGAGATAGGCAGATGGTACAATTTGGGAGTGGTGTTCAAGAACAGCGGCCACATGAGCTACAGGATGCACTTCTCCGCTTCAAAGGATGATGCCATAGAACACTTAATAGATGACTTGAACCTTATTTGCGGGTTCAAGCTGGCTGTCGAAGATAAAAATATCGTCGTGTATTAAAATTTTTTTGTTTTTTCGGTGACCAATCGGAAGCTTTGTTTGTATATCTATAAAACAATGCAAACATAAAATGAACAGATTGTTGATAGTGTTATTCGTAGTCTTCCTTTTTCCTGTGGCGCAAATCAGCGCGCAGCGGCAGACACAGACGGAAAAAGAAGGCAAGCTTATTACTTACAAGTGTAAGGACGAGAAGATGGCAACTGTATTGCGCAAAATCGAACGCATGTCCGATTACTACAAGATACAGTTCGCGCTTGAGGACGTGTCGCCATACAAGGTGACCATGAATGTCAGTAACGTCACACTTGAGTCGGCGGTAAAGAGCGCCTTGCAAGGAACGAAACTCAAATGCAACGTGAAAGGCCGCTTTGTACAAGTGTACCTTAATCGTCCGCAAGGTGGCGGCAATGTAGCTACCGGAGTAGTTACCGATAAAAACCATGAGCCGCTTCCAGGTGTCGCCGTACGCATCAAAGAGACAGGCACCGGTATAGCCACCGACGTAAACGGCATGTACACGCTGAACGTAAACCCGGGTCAGACTTTGGAGTTCAGCTATGTCGGCATGGAGACCCGTGAGGAAGTGTTCGACGGATTGAGTCCGTTGGACATCGTGCTGGACGACAGTAAGGGCAACAAGCTGGATGACGTAGTGGTGACGGGAATGTTCACAAAACCCCGCGACAGCTATACGGGAGCGGTCAGTACGATAACATCCGAACAGCTCGAACTCTACAGAGGTCAGAACCTGCTGCAAACACTTAAGAACATTGACGCATCGATAAACATTGCGATAGACAACGTGAATGGTTCCAATCCGAACAACCTTCCCAAACTGAACATCCGTGGTACGGCTTCATTGCCTATCAACGTCCAGGAATTCAATGAGGAAGTCCAGAACACCACCAATACTCCGCTTATCATATTGGACGGTTTCGAAATAAGCCTCACCAAACTCATGGACTACAACGATGACGAAATTGAGCGAATCAACATATTGAAAGACGCCGCCGCCACTGCCATTTATGGATCGCGCGGAGCCAACGGGGTAATTGTCGTCGTAACGAAGCGTCCTGTGGCGGGGAAACTGAAAATAAACCTTGAGGCTGGAACCACCATGGAGGTTCCCGACCTCAACAGCTATGATCTGCTTAATGCCAAACAGAAGTTGCAATTGGAATACGACGCGGGACTGTACGACAGCGACAGTCCCACACAGCAGTTGAACTTGCGCAAGATATACAACGAACGACTGCGGCGTGTACTTTCGGGAGACAACACCGACTGGATTAGCAAGCCCGTACATACAGGTGTGGGACAAATTTACAAGGCCCGCTTTGAAGGTGGAAGTGAGGAATTCAGATGGGGGGCCTCGCTCAGCTATAATGATACCGAAGGCGCCATGAAGGGGTCGTCACGCCGCACGTTTAACGGAGGAATCACTTTGATGTACTCATTGAGGAATCTCATTTTCCGCAACTACACGTCGATCTCGTCCAATAAGGCAAAGGAGAGTCCTTACGGCACTTTCAGCGACTATGCCGCACAGCAGCCATACAACACTCCATACGACTCAGACGGCAACATCGTGCGTTACTTCGAATCGTTTTCCGGAACGCAGCGTGTTCAGAACCCGTTGTACGACGCAAGGCTCAACGGATATGACAAAACCAATTACAACAGCGTGACTAACAACTTCTCAATAGATTGGAACATCCTTTCCGAACTTCGTTTCCGGGGACTTGTCGGCATTGGTTCTACTCAGAATACAGCCGATGAATTTATTCCCGCCGAACATTCCACATTTACAAACAACTCGATTTACAGCACCGACGAGGGATTCCTCCGCCGCGGCCGTTACAACTACAGTACCGGCAGGACAACCAATTACGAGCTTGACCTCACCATGGCTTATACTAAAGTGTTCGGCGACAAACACCAATTGTACGCCGGAATCAATTATTCCCTTTTGGAGACAGACGGTTACACGTACAATTTCGTGGCCGAGGGATTTTCAAGCGACAATATAACCAGCATCATAAACGCGCGGCAGTATGAACAAGACGGAAAACCGTCGGGCAGCAAGACTCTGAGCCGCCAGTTGGGCGTGACAGGAAACGCCAACTACACATACGACAACCGCTATTACCTCGACCTGTCTTATCGTATCGACGGTAGTTCTGAATATGGAAGCAACAAGAAGTACGCGCCATTCTGGTCACTTGGTGTCGGATGGAACTTGCACAATGAGAAGTTCCTGTTCAAAGACAACGACGTGGTGAACAATTTAAAACTGCGAAGCTCGATAGGAGAGACCGGCTCACAACTTTCAAGCAACGCTGGAGCGTACACCTCATACACTTACATAACCGACAACAAATACATGAACTGGGTGGGAGCCCAACTCACGGGACTTGGAAACTACGACTTGACGTGGCAGAAGACCACCGAGTTTGATGTCGGACTGGAATTCGGCTTGTTGAACGACCGCATAAAGGGATCGTTCGACTTCTATTATAAAAAGACAAGCGACTTGTTATCATATATGGATCTTCCGCTCAGTACCGGCTTTGCAAGCTACATGGCGAATGTGGGCGAGGTCAAGAACCGCGGATTCGAACTGTCGCTTAGCGCGTATATTATACGAAATAAAGAAAGACACCTGAATTGGATTCTGTCGGGACAGATGGTCTACAACAAGAACTGGATATCCAAGCTGTCGGATGCGATCAAGGAGCAGAATGAACAATACATGGCACAGTCGGCTGATGTAAGTACGCTGTTCTTTGAAGGTTACCCTCAGAACGGCATCTACGCTGTGCGCTCGTTGGGAATAGATCCAAGTACAGGCAAGGAAATATTCTTGGACAAGAATGGCAACCAGACTTATACCTGGGATGCCGGCGACAAGGTGTACCTCGGGAGTGCGGAGCCACTTTATCGTGGCAACATCGGTTCGACCGTAGTTTGGAAGAAGCTCACCGTCAATTGCTCGTTCAGCTATTATTGGGGCGGATATGCTTACAACCAAACCCTGCTCGACAAAGTCGAGGTGACTAAAAGTACCATTCAGGATCAGAATGTTGATTCACGCGTCCTCAGCCAGCGTTGGTTCAATCCCGGCGATGTCACGTTCTTCAAGGGACTGAGCAATGAAACCACGCATGCGACATCACGCTATGTCATGAAGGACAAGGTACTTTCCCTGCAGTCTGTCGGCGTGCAGTACCGTTTCGACACGCCGCGTCTGCAACGCGCCATTCATTGCAACTCTCTCATTCTGGCGGTCAACATGAACGACCTGCTCTATTTCTCGACCATCAAGCGTGAACGTGGAACAAGCTATCCGTATGCGCGCAATATACAAGCTACTGTCAAACTATCATTCTAAGGAGGTTATAAGATGAAACATTATATATATTACTTGTTAGTGGCAACCGCATGGTGCGTAATGACGACGTTCACCGCATGTGACGACTGGCTTGACGTGAAGAGCGAGACGGAAGACAAGGAGGAAGACATATACGACAGCAAGTCGGGCTTTTGCAATGTCCTTACCGGCATATACATGACAATGGCGGACAATGACGCTTACGGCAAACGTCTGACGATGGCGGATATAGAAGAGCTGGCGTGCCTGTGGTATTGCAACGGGTATGACTACAATCCAGGCTATTACTACTTGCGTGGTCATGAATATACAAATGATTACAGCAAGGAGTGCGTCAAGGCTTTCTACCAGTCACTTTTCAATACGATAACCCAGACAAACGTTTTGATAAAAAACATCGAGGACAACTCGTCCGCCCTGAACGGAGACACACAGTTGAAGTCGGTGATTGAGGGTGAGGCGTATGCCATCAGGGCGTATTGCCAGTTTGACGTCCTGCGTATTTTCGGACAGCTGCCGAACGGACTTGGAACGAAGTCGGTGAGACTGCCGTATTCAAACACCACCAGCATTACCGAAATACCGAAGTACTATGATTATGACGAATATGTGCGGCGGCTCATGTCGGATGTTGACCATGCTATCGAAATCCTTGAGGATTATGATCCCGTTCGTGATTACACCTATGCGCAACTAAGTTCGACAAGTTCGCTGACCCTTGACGATGACTATCTCTACTACCGCCGCCAACGATTGAATTATTGGGCGGTCAAGGCGTTGCGGACCCGCATCAACTTGTACTCTTGGGCAACACGGATGTGGCGCACGACGAGGCGGTAGAGGTTATAAACGCCACTACGCGAAGCGGGGAACTGGTATGCGCGCTTAATGCCGATAACGATTTGGACAACGGGTACAACACCCTTCCGAGCGAGCATCTGTTCTCGTTGAGCAAGTACGACATATTCAGTTATACCAACACATTGTTCATCGGCAAGTCGGGAGCGCAGGTCACGCCGAACAACAACCTTGTATTGAGCCAGGACATGTTGTCCGAACTTTTCCGCGGTGCGTCGATAGCGAGCAACAACCGCTATTTGCAATTGTGGAACCGTCAGAGCACAAGCAGTACGGGCACTGTCTACCCGACATTATGCAAGTATTATTTCAATACGTCGGATGGTTCGGCTTCAATAGTCTATCAATCCTTGATCCCGATGATACGCTTGTCTGAGATGTATCTTATAGCCATGGAGACGACAACGGATATAGATGAGGCAAACTCGTTGTACTCCACATACATGCGCGACCATAACACCCTGGTCGGTTCCGAATACTTTACCTCGCTTACGGATGTGAAGGCGGAAGTGATGAATGAGTATCGCAGGGAGTTCATAGCCGAGGGACAAATGTTCTATGCCTACAAGCGCACGTTCACGCGGAGCATCCTTTGGGGGAGTAGTGAGATGAACGAGAACGACTACATCGTGCCGTTGCCTGATACCGAGTATGATAATGAGTGAGAATTATAAACAGAATGCAATATGAACAGATATACAACTATATTAATCGTACCTTGCGTCTTTCTTGCACTGTCGTCGTGTGAAAAAGACTTGCCAGTGTATGACTATGAGTATGACGCGCTCAATTTCGATGTCACTCTCGATGACGAGACGGGAGAGCCGGTTGAGCAATTGTTTTCATTTGTTTATCTTGATGACGACGTGATGTCTGACACGGTGTGGCTTACCCTCAACACCCAAGGATTCATCTATGACGTTGACCGTACCTTCACGCTGAAACAAGTCAGTGCCGGCGATTCTGTAAAAAACGCCGTACCAGGCGTACACTATAAGGCGTTCGATTCTGATATAAGCTCCAGCTACTATGTACCTGCCGGAATGAATTACGCAAAAGTACCCGTTGTGGTATATCGTGACGCTACACTTGCCGATGGTGACGTCTCCCTTTTTATAGAGGTGGGGACTGATGAGAACTTCACACAGGGTATTCCCGCGTACAGCCAGTACCGACTTGTAATATCCAATGTGCTGACAAGGCCGGCGAACTGGAGTGATTACTATTTCAACACGTATGGTCCAGTAAAGCACAGGTTCATGATTGAGCAAACCGGACTACGCTGGGACGAGGACTTTATCCAGGAACTGCTTGACGGAGACTTCGGGTATATTCAGTATTTGACAATGCTTCTTGCCCAACGCCTTGACGAAGTCAATGCGGAT
>CAZHZH010000055.1:2375-18977 GCA_964537205.1 uncultured Bacteroidaceae bacterium | reverse complement strand
GAAATATTACCTACGTGGAAGCCCGTCGATTCTGCCTTCCAAGTCCACGTATGTGGGCTACTCGCCCCCTGACCCCTCGGTGTTTTCAGATATAGATTATTCAGGCTACGCCAACTCATCCGATTGCACTTCTATGTTGAACTCGCATTTTTCACTTATACATTGGTTCGGTAATAATAAAACGTGTAAAACATAAGATTTATTCAAAATCTTTTCTTATCTTTGCTGTATCATTTTGTAAAGACAGCAAACAATGACGGCAAAAGAGTTTCTAAGATTTCTCACCAAGGAGGTTAAGACATACAAGCAATATCTTGAGACTGACAGCGAGGACTGGATAGTCAAAGGGTTCATCGATATTGACAAGAACATCTATACAATTACCAACGACACAAAGGTTGTCTCGAAGATTATAGAGATACTGCTTATACCTAAGTTGGAGTTGTTTGCAAAACGTAACGGTTTGCGCCTTGAGTTGCCATCAAAGCAAAACTATTATCCTGACTTGACTTTCATCGATGACAAAGGCAATCTTTTCGCTGTTGATTTCAAATCAAGCTATTATGATGGCGATAAAATAAACGGACTTACGCTTGGCTCTTACTGGGGATACTTCCGCCAACGCGACATCAAGAAAAACACTGATTACCCTTATGGACAATACAAGTGCCACCTTGTATTGGGCATGCTTTACAAGCAGAGTGTCATAGAGCAAGATGAAAAAACAGTCTATGGAATAGATGAGCTGCAAGCAATCCATTCCGTTATTGAGAAATTCATTTTCTTTGTCCAACCAAAATGGAAGATAGCTACCGACTTCCCAGGCTCTGGCAACACACGCAACATCGGGGGTGAGACAAGCATAAAGAAGCTCGTCAAAGGAGATGGCACATTCGCCAAATATAGCGAGGACATCTTTGACGACTATTGGATGAACTACTACAATGTTGCTGATGCGGAACACGCTGGTATCGGCAAACCACACTATTCAAATTTGGAAACTTACATTGAGTATTTACGCAGTCAAGGCAGACGCTCTAAGATCTTTGACAAGGAGGCACAGTAAATGGCAGTAATCATTCCACCAATAAAGTCACAAGGCATCAAAACAAAACTCGTGCCTTGGATTAACGATTTAATTTACAAATCGGGCGAAAGCCTTTCGGGCAACTGGATAGAACCGTTCTTTGGCACCGGAGTAGTCGGAATAAACTCGCCATTGAACGGCAGGCATATTGCCGGCGACACCAATCCTTACATCATCGCATTCTATCAAGGCTTGAAAGACGGCACTATTGATGAGTATAAGATGCGCGGCTACCTTGAAAAGGAGTCCAATCTACTGTCAATTGCTGACGAGAACGGATATGCCCATTATCGTGAGGTGAAAGACCGCTTCAACCGAGAACATAGTCCATACGACTTCATTTTTCTATCACGTGCAGGCTTCAACGGTATGATGCGGTTCAATAGTAAGGGCGAATGGAACATCCCGTTCTGTAAGAAGCCTGGCAGATTTTCTCCTGCCTACATTACTAAAATTTGCAATCAAGTGGCAAAGGTACGCAAAATCATACAACATAAAAACTGGTTGTTTGAGAACGTTACTTTTGACAAGATTATCGCACAGGCAGGTGAAGACGACCTTATTTATTGCGACCCACCTTATTACGGACGTTACGTGGACTATTACAATGGTTGGACGGAAGAGGACGAGGCATTGCTTTACCGCCTACTTGCCAACACCAAAGCAAAGTTCATCCTCAGTACGTGGCACCACAACGAGTTTCGCAGTAACGAGATGATAGATCGTTATTGGGGCAACTTCAACATTGTGACCAAGGAGCATTTCTACCATAGCGGCGGGCATATAGAAAACAGACACGCTATAGTGGAGGCACTGGTGTACAACTTCAAGGTAAAACCATCCGTGCAGAGAGTCGTACAGCGGTCGCTGTTTGAGTCAGCAGAAGCATTCCAGGGAACAGCAATGGGCTAACGTCGTATATTAATAAATACTTTAGGACAGAATGGATATTCCGTGGGTGTGGCATATCGGAATGCCACCTTCTACGAATGGAATGTAATGAGTCCTTCCATCGGGGAACGGGAAATATTACCTACGTGGAAGCCCGTCGATTCTGCCGCCTCACGTAGCTCTGGCTCGTATGCCCAAGCGATTGACCCTACAAAATGTACGGGCAGCGTGTCGTGGTGATAGTTTCTCACATTGCGAATGAAGAACTGCGAGAAACAATCGATGAGGAATTCATGAACTTCCTTGTCGGCGCGGTGTGACTGGCAGAATTGTGATACCTGGCCCAAGAACCTGTTTGCCATCGGCTCACGATACACCTTATTAATAATATAAGGAACATCAAGACGGGTCTCCTCAAAGAACGTATCGCATATACATGGAGAGAATTGCTGTTTGACAATGTTCCCTATCAACCGCCTGCCTATATACGCCGCACTACCCTCGTCGCCCAATATATATCCCAACGGCGGAATGTTCGCCTTTATCACCTCTCCGTCATAATAACACGAGTTCGCGCCAGTACCCAATATACAAGCTATGCCTTCGCTGTGCTGGCACATGGCGCGCGCGGCACCCAGCATATCTCCCTCCGCCTCCACTTTGGCACTGTCGCCAAACACGGTGTGCATGGCATTCACAAGTTCGGCGGACTTTTCCCTTGTACACCCAGCTCCGTAAAAAAAGACCTCATCCACAGTGCGCACTCCGCGCAACTGAGGAATGAGTTCCTTTTCAAGTATTCCGTTGATAGTCTCAGCCGACTGATGGAAAGGGTTGATACCCTGTGTAGAGAACCGCATGTTGCCTCCGTCCGACATCAGGCACCAGTCGGTCTTGGTGGAACCACTGTCGGCTATAAGTTTCATTCTGCGCTGAACTCCTTTATACGTTGTTCCTCAGAAAGCTTGCAAATGAGCAACGTGTCATTTTTCTCTGCGATGATATAGCCATCGAGTCCTTGCACGACAACCCTGTGTTCCTCACTTGTATGGACTATGCAGTTTTTCGTCTCGTGCAATTCAATCCTCGGACCAATCTTCGCGTTGCCGTTTTCATCCTTATTGGCAAGCGTCATCAGCGAACCCCACGTTCCAACGTCGCTCCAGCCGAAATCGGCAGGGAACACATATATTTCCTCCGCCTTTTCCATGACGGCATAGTCAATGGATATATTCTTGCATTGAGGATAGCACTCATCGATCTTGGCCTGTTCCTCAGCCGTTCCGTAATATGGCAGCAAGCCCTCGAACACGCGTGAGACTTCAGGTTCATAATAGCGCAACGCCTGTACGATGGTTTCCACGTTCCATACGAATATGCCCGAATTCCAGAAAAACTCAGCCTGCCGCACATACTGTTCCGCAGTCGCAAGGTCGGGCTTCTCACGGAATTGGTCTACACGGTAAATTTGTTTGTTGCGCAATGATGGCGCCGTGAGGTCGGCTTGAATATAGCCGTATCCTGTTTCGGGACGTGTAGGATGCATGCCGAGCGTTACGATGGCATCGGTTTCGGCCGTAAACTCAAGCGCGGATGTGATGACACGTTTGAATTCCTCCGTATCGGTCACCATGTGGTCGCTTGGGGTCACTACCAGATTGGCCTTTGGATTCTTCTTCTTGATTTTCCAACTGACGTACGCTATGCACGGGGCGGTATTACGCCTGCAAGGTTCGAGCAATATGTTTTCCGTCGGAATTGCAGGAAGTTGCTCCTTAACAATATCCACATATTGCTTTGATGTGACGACCCATACGTTTTCATTAGGGACGATTCCCTTGAAACGGTCGAGAGTGAGTTGGATGAAAGTCCTGCCACATCCCATCACGTCGATAAACTGCTTTGGGCATTCAGGGGTGCTCATGGGCCAGAACCGGCTGCCGACACCACCCGCCATAATTACAAGGTTACAGTTCTTGTTCATATATATTTTTGGATTAACTGTTGCAAAGATAAAAAAAAGACGGCTAACTACAAAACGAGTTAACCGATTTTTTCCCTTTTCATTTGAACATAGCCGCCTTGTCGCCAGCTGGACGGCAAAACGGATACCAAAAGATTAAGCCTCAGCAGGCGTTTCCTCTGCAGGAGCCTCTTCAGCCGGAGCTTCTGTAGCTGGTGCGGCGGCGGCAAGGGCGGCTGCTTTCTTCTCAGCCACTTTCTTAGCTATTTCCGCATTCACCTTCTTCTCTGCGGCGAGGCGGGCTTCGTGGTCGGCCTTCTTCGCATCAGCGGTCTTGTTTGCCTGTGCGGCACGCTTGTTCTCCTTCTCTGTCTTCCAAGCGTCGAATCTTGCATGAGCGACAGCTTCGTCAAACGCGCCCTTCTTCACACCTCCGAGGAGGTGCTTCATCATGTAGACACCCTCTGAAGAGAGAATGTTACGCACGGTGTCCGTAGGCTGCGCGCCTACCTGCACCCAATAGAGCGCCCTATCAAAGTTCAAATCAATTGTTGCAGGGTTTGTGTTCGGATTGTATGTGCCAATCTTCTCAATGAAGCGACCATCACGTGGTGCTCCTGCGTTAGCGATTACGATAGCATAGAAAGCGTATCCTTTGCGACCGTGACGCTGCAATCTAATTTTAGTTGCCATTTTCTGTTTGTTTTTGTTTTGTAATTTATGATTTGAATGTGCCGTCATCACGTAACGGCGTTGCAAAGGTATGAAAAAAATCAAGACAAGCCCGCGTTTGTTCCAATATTTTTCATGCAAGTTCACCTTTGCCTTCATCAACATCGCATTTTTGCAATGCAGGCTTTCATCTGTCTGTGTCCGTCGCAGAGCTTGCGACGACAGCCGCCGACGCATCTGCTGAGCCGCGCTTGACTTTGTAGTATAGTGAATAGAAGTCAAACGGGCGGTTTTTACACACACAACCGCAAAAAATCATTGAGTTAAATTCATGGCAATAAACTTTTTCGTATCTTTGCATGATGAAAGAAAGAATTGAACACAGTGGCATAATTGAGAGAATCACAGAAGACAAGATAGAAGTACGCATTCTGCAGTCATCAGCCTGTAGCGCCTGTCAGGCGCGCGAACTGTGCAACACTGCTGAAAGCAAGGAAAAGATAGTGGAATGCCGTGGCAACGGCGAGGGCTATCATGTCGGAGACCGGGTATTGGTCTATGGTTCGATGGAAATGGGCAGGGACGCCGTCATTCTGGCGTTTGTCGTGCCGCTGGCAATAGTAGTAGCATGGCTGTTCGTGTCTGTAGGCTGTCTGCACTGGAACGAGTTGATGTCAATTGGATGCATGGTCGCGTTGTTGGCAGTATACTATCTTGTAGTTCATCTCTTCAATCGGCGCATAAGTAGCAGATTCGAGTTTCAGATTGAGAAATTTGTGTAAAAAAACTTATTTATATTATGATTATTAATGTAATTCTAATTGCTGTAGGCGTTCTTGGAGCAATAGGCCTTATTTCCGCCCTTGTTCTTTGGGGGGTATCCAAGAAATTCGCAGTAAAGGAAGATCCGCGCATCGACCTTGTGTTGGAGACATTGCCTGGGGCCAACTGTGGAGGTTGTGGATTCCCGGGATGTGCCGGCATGGCCGCCGCATGTGTGAAAGGAGCGGACAAAGGCTCCATCGACGGACTCTTCTGTCCTGTCGGAGGTCAGGATTGTATGAACAAGGTTGCGGCGATCCTGGGCTTGCAAGCATCGGTAGGCGCGCTGAAAGTCGCAGTAGTACGATGCAATGGCACATGCGAGTTCCGTCCGCGTGTCGTTGAATACGACGGAGTCAGAAACTGCCGTATAGCCAACACCACATGCCAGGGTGAGACTGAGTGCCAGTACGGTTGTCTCGGATGTGGTGACTGTGTGGCTGCGTGTCAGTTCGACGCCATCCACATGAATCCGGAAACCGGCCTGCCGGAAGTTGACAGGGAAAAGTGTACAGCCTGTGGAGCGTGCGCGAAAGCGTGTCCTCGCAACATCATTGAGATACGCGAGGTCGACAAGAACCGCCAAGGCGTGGTCGTACAATGTGTCAACAAGGACAAGGGTGCTTTGGCCAACAAGGTTTGCGCCGTTTCATGTATCGGCTGCGGCAAGTGCCAGCAAGTGTGCGGCTTCGACGCCATCACAATTGCAGACAACCTCTCTTACATCGATGCCACCAAGTGTACCGAGTGCCGCTCATGTATTGAGGTGTGTCCTAAATCATCAATCATCATGCTTGGTGAGCCACTCAAGCCTGTTGCCAAGAAGGCGCCAAGACCAGCAGCAAGCAAGACTGCAGGCGAGGCAGGACCGGCTGAGCCGGCAAAACCAGCCAACACCAACACACGTCTATACAGCAAGCCTATAGAAGTGAAGTTCGACTCTATATTGCTTCCGTCACAGCAGTACATGCTTGCCGGCACAGTCGACTTGGTTCAAGGCGAAAAAGAGAGCGGAGCCGTCAAGGAGGAGGCTTACGACTTCAACGCGCCGCTTCTTCCATCACAACAAATATTATTGGAACTTAAAAAGGAGGAGAAAGCATGAAGACATTCAGAATAGGTGGAGTTCATCCGGCAGGAAACAAACTATCCGCAGCCGAGCCGATCAAGGTCGCTGAATTGCCAAAAGTCGCCGTGTTTCCTATGGGGCAGCATATCGGAGCTCCGGCAAAACCAATAGTAAAGAGAGGCGACAAAGTAAAAGTGGGACAAATGATAGCGGAAGCGGGAGGCTTTGTTTCCGCGCCTATATATTCATCTGTATCGGGAACCGTAACGAAGATCGACGCAGTCATTGACGCGAGCGGATACAGGAAGCCTGCGATATTCATTACCGTAGAGGGAGATGAATGGGAAGCAGGTATCGACCGTTCGAAAGACTTGGTTACACTGAAGGACAAGCCCGAGCTGACAAGCAAGGAAATCATAGAGAAAATACAAAAGGCAGGAGTCGTAGGTATGGGTGGCGCGTGCTTCCCTACCCATGTGAAACTCTCGCCTCCGCCAGGCAGCAAACCCGAATGGGTTATAATCAACGGCGTGGAGTGTGAGCCATACCTTACAGCCGACCATCGCCTGATGTTGGAACACGCCGATGAGATTTTAGTCGGTGTCACCCTGCTCATGAAGGCAGTGAACGTGAAGAAAGGGTTCATAGCCATCGAAAACAACAAGCCGGACGCCATCGCGCTGATGCAGGAAAAAGTAAAGGCATACCCTGAGATTGAAGTCGTGCCGCTGCAAGTGAAATATCCGCAAGGAGGCGAGAAGCAGCTCATCGACGCCGTCGTCCGCCGTCAAGTACCTGCGCCTCCTGCATTGCCAGTAAGCGTTGGAGCCATCATACAGAACGTAGGTACGGCATTCGCCGTATACGAGGCGGTGATGAAGAACAAGCCTTTGTTCGAGCGCATCGTGACCGTAACAGGCAAGAGCCTGGCACATCCGAGCAACTTCCTCACCCGCATGGGAACGCCTATGAGCCAGCTCATCGACGCGTGCGGTGGCTTGCCTGAAGATACAGGCAAGGTTATCGGCGGTGGTCCGATGATGGGCAAGGCCCTCGTCAACACCGAGGTGCCTATCTGCAAGGGTTCGTCGGGCGTGCTCATCATGAGCGAGAGCGAGTCGAAGCGCCATGAGGTCAGCAACTGCATCCGCTGCGCCAAGTGCGTCGGAGCCTGCCCTATGGGACTTGAACCATACCTGCTGAGCGCGTGTGCGGAGAGGCAAATGTGGGAGCGTCTTGAGAAAGAAGACGTGACATCGTGTATCGAATGTGGTTCGTGCCAGTTCACATGCCCGTCCAACCGTCCGCTTCTCGACTTGATACGTCTCGGGAAGTCCACGGTAATGGGAATCATCAAGGCACGTTCAGCCAAAAAGTAAATAACAGTCAAATCGTAGATAAAATGAATAAACTAACAGTATCATTGTCACCACATGTACATGGAGGTGACAGCGTGAAGAGAAACATGTATGGCGTGTGCATCGCGCTCATCCCCGCGCTTCTCTGTTCATTCTATTTCTTCGGACTTGGTGCAATTGCAGTAACAGCCGTCTCCGTCGCCTCGTGCGTATTCTTCGAGTGGGCTATCAACAAGTACCTCTTGAAGAATCCGAAACCGACAATTACAGACGGTTCAGCAATAATAACAGGCTTGCTCCTCGCGTTCAACCTGCCGTCCAACATTCCGCTTTGGATTGTTGTCATCGGCGCGTTGTTCGCAATCGGAGTTGTCAAGATGACTTTTGGTGGTCTTGGTTGCAACATCTTCAACCCCGCACTCGCAGGACGCGCGTTTTTACTTATATCGTTCCCTGTACAGATGACCACATGGCCTACTCCAGGGCAAGGCTTCCTCACCGTTGACGGTGCCACAGGAGCCACGCCGCTCGCCACAATCAGCAAGATAATCAAAGGCGAAGCGGGTGTCGGCGACCTTCCGTCAGCGTTCGACATGCTTCTCGGCAACACAGGAGGCAGCCTCGGCGAGGTGAGCGCCATAGCGATCCTTATCGGTCTGATATACCTGCTTGCAAGAAAGATAATCACATGGCACATACCAGTGTCAATACTCGCCACCGTGTTCGTGTTCACAGGTCTAATGCATCTTGCAAACCCTACGACCTACGTGTCACCTGTTTACGAGCTGCTCAGTGGCGGACTTCTCCTTGGTTCGGTATTCATGGCGACCGACTACGTC
Source organism: uncultured Bacteroidaceae bacterium (assembly GCA_964537205.1). Lineage (GTDB taxonomy): Bacteria > Bacteroidota > Bacteroidia > Bacteroidales > Bacteroidaceae > Colivivens. Next base: position 10,276 of record CAZHZH010000055.1, on the reverse strand, counting down.
ACATCGCCTATGTCGAAGAAGGGGCAGCTGATCTACGGAGTCGCCATCGGCTTCCTGACAGTCGTCATTCGCAACTGGGGAGCATATCCAGAGGGAATGTCGTTTGCGATACTCATCATGAACGCGTTCACACCTCTTATTAATAACTATTGCAAACCAAAGAGATTCGGGGAGGTAGTCAAGAAATGAAAAAGCTTAAATCATCACTTTCAAACATGGCGATCGTACTCACTGCCATCGCCATTATCGCAGGCGCGGCACTTGCTTACGTCAACAGCGTCACGTCCGTACAGATTGAAAAAATAAACGCTGAGAACCTGGCTAAAGGAATCAAGCAAGTCATGGGAGTCGATGTCAATTCAGACTTTGAGTACACCACCGACACTATCGACAGCTACATATTCTACAAGTCCGACAAAGGCACGGCCGTACAAAGCGTGACCAACGGGTTCGGCGGTCCGCTCAAAGTGCTTGTCGGATTCGACCCCGAAGGCACCGTACTCGGCTACACCATACTCGAGCACTCTGAGACACCTGGACTTGGAGCGAAAGCCGGCGAATGGTTCCAAAAAGGGAACAAGGGCGACATCATAGGGAAAAACCCTGGAAAGGTGAGATTCAAAGTCAGCAAAGGAGGCGAGGGAGACATTGATGCCATAACGGCCTCAACCATCACCTCACGCGCCTTCCTTCTCGCTGTACAAAACGCATACGACGAATTACAGAAATCAATAAACGGAAAGACCGGAGCCACATCAAAGGCACAGGCTTCCGTACAAACTAACGGAGGAGAAAAACAATGAGCGGCTTAAAAATTATCTTGAACGGAATAATAAAGGAGAACCCTACATTCGTACTTCTCCTTGGTATGTGTCCTACACTCGGTACCACGTCGAGTGCCATAAACGGCATGTCGATGGGACTTGCCACAATGTTCGTACTCATACTGTCCAACTTCCTTATCGCACTTATAAAGAACCTTGTTCCCGACATGGTGCGCATACCGTGCTACGTCGTGGTCATAGCGTCGTTGGTGACAATACTGCAGATGCTCATGCAGGCATACGTGCCAGACATCTACGCCACCCTCGGCCTCTACATTCCACTTATCGTCGTGAACTGTATCATCCTCGGGCGTGCTGAGTCGTTCGCCGCCAAGAACACTCCGATAGCGAGCATGTTCGACGGCATCGGCATCGGCATCGGCTTCACACTCGCGCTGACACTTCTCGGCGCGGTACGCGAGTTCCTTGGAGCAGGCTCGGTATTCGGCATCACACTGCAGGGTGAGAACTACGGAATGCTCATGTTCATACTCGCTCCTGGTGCGTTCATCGTACTCGGATTCCTCATCGCAATAGTTAACAGATTAAGAAAGGCATAATCATGGAATATCTATTAATATTTATAACAGCCATTTTCGTAAACAACATTGTGTTGTCACAGTTCTTGGGTATCTGTCCGTTCTTGGGCGTATCCAAGAAAATCTCCACAGCCTCGGGCATGGGGGCGGCTGTAACGTTCGTGCTTGTACTCGCGACCATCGCCACATTCCTCATTCAAAAGTATGTGCTCGACCCTAACGGATTAGGCTACTTGCAGACCATAGCGTTCATCCTTGTCATTGCCGCGCTCGTGCAGATGGTGGAAATCATACTCAAGAAGGTGTCGTCCTCGCTCTATCAGGCATTGGGCGTGTTCCTTCCGCTGATTACGACGAACTGCTGTATCCTCGGTGTCGCCATATTGGTCATACAAAAGAACTTTTCACTTCTCGACGGCGTGGTATACGCGTTCTCCACGGCTCTCGGATTCGCGCTGGCTTTGATCTTGTTCGCAGGACTGCGTGAGCAATTGGAGTTTTCAAAGGTTCCTAAGACCTTCTCAGGCGCTCCAATCGCGCTCATTACCGCCGGACTCCTCGCAATGGCGTTCATGGGATTCAGCGGAGTTGACAACGGACTGAAGGCATTGTTCGGAATCGAATAATCGAACATTTATTCTGTTCCCTCATAGTAAGCAAAAGCTGTTCCATATCAATGGTACGGCTTTTCTTTTTATTAATGCCGCCTGTTATTAACCCCGGATTCGATTGCATCCACTTGCCGTCCTGCAAGTGCGTCAACAGCCGGTAGCCGTCGTCAAAAAAACGATTTGCCGTAATATGTTTGGAGTTTAAGCCGTTTTGTAGTAACTTTGTAACCAAATAGAATCTTAATGGAAGAAGATAAAAGAAAAGTAAGAATAATCTTTACAAGTGACATTCATGGCAACTACTTTCCATTCGACTTCAGACATACCCGGTGGGGCAAGGGCAGTTTACAAAGAGTATACGCCTACGTGGCTCAAGAATGCCAGAAACGACCTGGCAGCACGATACTGATTGATGGTGGCGACATGCTTCAAGGCGAGCCGACATCCTACTACTTTAATTTCGTCAGTAATAGCAAAACCCACAGGGTGGCTGACTTCTGTAACTTCATTGGTTACGATGTCGCGGTGATCGGAAACCACGATCTCGAAACCGGACACGAAGTGTTCGACAAATATGTGAAAGACTGTAACTTTCCTGTGTTGGGAGCAAACGCTGTCAACACAGCTACCGGCGCGCCCTATTTCCAACCGTACACCATGCTCTACCGCAGCGGCATCAAGATCGCCGTCATCGGATTCATCACCCCAGCCATTCCGCACTGGATTCCACAAAGCGTGTGGCACGGAATGAGGTTCGAGGACATAAAGGAGAGTGCGGCGAAATGGATCAAGATTGTGAAAGAGGAGGAAGAACCCGACTTCATCATCGGCGTATTCCATTCGGGTATGGACGAAGGGATAACGACCGATGAATACAAGGAGAACGCCACTCGGGAGACGGCGTCCTCAGTCGAAGGGTTCGACTTGATCCTCTACGGACACGACCACGCGTGCAACATCGAGGAGGTGGAAAGTCCCTCAGGTAAAAAGGTGCTGTGCATCAACCCCGGCAGTTACGCCTACAACGTAGCACAGGTCAACATCGAATTCACACTCGACAAGGACAAGAAAGTGACCGGCTACACGCAGACGGGAAAGACGCACTACATCGGCACGGTAAGGAACACGCACAGCCAGACGTTCCGCAATCATTTCTTTGAAGACTATAAGGACGTAAGCAAGTTCGCTTCGGAATCTCTCGGAGAGATCCACGACGACTTGCGCATAACCGACGCGTACTTCGGTTCGTCGTCATACATCGACCTCATACAGAGGCTGCAGCTCAAGGTGAGCGGGGCAGACGTGTCGTTCGCCGCGCCGCTCTTCTTCAACGCAGTCATCAAAGCGGGCAAAGTGAAAATGAGCGACCTGTTCAACATCTACCGTTTCGAGGACAGGCTGTACATCCTGCAACTCTACGGACGCGAGATAAAGTCGTATCTCGAAATGAGCTACTCAGGATGGATAAACCAAATGACAAGTGAGGACGACACGCTGCTTCAGACATGTCCCATGAAATCCAATCCGAATCGTGTAGGGTTCAAGAATTTCATCTTCAACTTCGACTCAGCGGCAGGATTGCGCTACGAGGTCGACGTAAGGAAAGGCGACGGCGAGCGCATCAACATCATAAGCATGTACGACGGCAAGCCGTTCGAACCCGACAAGCTGTACACCTGCGCCATGACAGCCTACCGCGCCAACGGCGGTGGCGAACTGCTCACCAAGGGGGCGGGACTGTCGAAGGAGGAAATCAACAAGCGCATCATCTTCTCCACCAACCACGACATCCGCTACTACCTCGTGCAGTACATCCGCGAAGAGAAGGACATATACCCGCAACCGATGAACCACTGGAAGTTTGTGCCTGAGGCATGGGTCGAGAAAGCCCGCGCCAAGGAATCCGCCATACTATTCTCCGACGAGAACAACGACGAACAAGAAGAGGATGCAGGAAAAAGATAAGACTGGAGCGAAGGCGGCAGGCGGCGCAACGTCAGCCGCATTCGACATGCTGACCATAACCGGACCTACCGCGTGTGGGAAGACAGCGTTTGCCGCGCGGTTGGCTTACGAGCTTGGTGGCGAGATCATCAGCGCGGACAGCCGGCAGGTGTATCGCCGCATGGATATAGGCACAGGCAAGGACCTTGCGGATTACGAGGTCGACGGACACCATATACCTTATTATATTATAGATATAGCCGAGCCGGGGACAAAGTACAGTGTCTACAGGTTCCAACACGATTTCCACGAAGCTTACGCCGACATCAAATCAAGGGGCAAGGTGCCTGTCCTCTGCGGAGGCACTGGCTTGTACATAGAGAGCGTGCTGAAGAACTACGAGTTCGACGGCCGACAGTGTCCGCTGGTCGACAGCCTTGTAGTCGGGCTGTACATCAGCCGCGACCTGCGCCGTGAGAAGATAAGCCGCCGCCTCGACCAACGCTTGGAAGCCGGAATGGTCGACGAGGTACGCCGGCTGATCGAGTCGGGAGTGAACCCCGACGCGCTGATCCACTACGGGCTTGAATACAAATACCTGACACTCTACATACAAGGCAAGCTGTCGTATGCTGAGATGCACGACCTCTTGGAAATAGCCATCCACCAGTTCGCCAAAAGGCAGATGACATGGTTCAGGGGAATGGAAAAGCGGGGTACGCACATCAACTGGATAGACGTGTCGCTCCCGCTGCGCGAACGTCTCGACACGGTGGAGCGGTGGTTTGCAAACCGTCAGACTCCAGACGGCGTGGGCGAAACGTCCAAATAGAAGAATTCCTACAGAAAATAGAGAAAATCCCATGTGTAAGAACAATAAATGAACTACTTTTGCAGCAGGAAAAAGAATAAAAACGATCTATCATGAAGAGAGCAGGAATATATATGGTAAGCGCCTTGCTGATAGGCGGCACGTTGGTTTCAAGTTGCGACATCACGTCGTCACGCAACTACTTGGGCACCATGGCTGGTGCGGAAATAGGCGGAGTTATAGGAGAAGCGCTCGGATGGATGTCGACCGACCGACACGACGGACCGGGCAAGGCAATGATGGGCTCAATCATCGGCACGGTGGCCGGAGCGGCCATAGGTAACGCCATAACCAAAGACCGCACCGAAACAAACAACAGTTACAGCAGTGACAGCTACAGCGGTGGCGGATATACCGACGACTACAACGCAGGCTACCAGACAGGCGGCGGAGCCGACTATTCGCAGAACGACTACACTCAGGACTACAACTACACTTATAGTGGCTCCACACAAGGAAAAGGTTACCACATTGAGACGAACAACGCCCTGACCATCAACAACGTCATGTATCAAGACGAGGACGGAGACGGCAAATGCAGCCGCAACGAGACGCTCAACATAATCTACGAAGTCAAGAACACGTCGCGCCAGACCATCAACAACGTAGAGCTGAAAGTCGAGGCGGAGAACAACGACAAGTGCTTCGCGCTGTCGCCATCCAACGTCGTCAGCATACAGGCAGGCGAAACCATTCGCTACAAGGCGAAGGCTTTCTGCAAGTCGAAGCCGTCCGACAATGTCACAAAATTCAAAGTGTCAGCAAACAGCCCGACAGGAGGGACAGCTTCATCCGAATTGCAAATCAAGATGAATAAATAGTTAAGGGTTCGGCTCATTTTATATCGAAAGTTCATAGTTTTTATTATAAGCCTTTGGTAGGTTCAATATAAAAGGCTAAATTTGCCGTTGGTTTGCCAACGGCTTTTTTGTATATAACAAAATTATAGTTACTATATATTCAAACAAGACAAAAAATGAAGAAATACAATTTCAACGCAGGACCGTCAATTCTTCCACGCGAAGTAATTGAAGACACTGCCGCAGCTTGCTTGGACTTTCACGGTTCAGGCCTTTCATTAATGGAAATCAGCCACCGCGCTAAAGACTTCCAACCAGTCGTAGACGAAGCAGTAGCCCTGTTCAAAGAGCTGCTCGACATACCTGAGGGCTATTCCGTCCTTTTCCTCGGTGGTGGTGCCAGTCTTGAATTCTGTATGATTCCTTACAATTACTTGGAGAAGAAGGCGGCTTATCTCAATACCGGCGTATGGGCTACAAAGGCAGAGAAGGAAGCCAAGCTCTTCGGCGAAGTAGTAGAGGTTGCCTCGTCAGCCGACAAGAACTTCACATATATTCCACGCGGCTTCGAGATTCCAACCGATGCCGACTATCTGCACATCACGTCGAACAACACGATTTACGGCACAGAGCTCCTTGAGGACCTCGACTCCCCTATTCCTGTCATAGCCGACATGTCGTCCGACATCCTTTCCCGTCCGATAGACGTCAGCAAGTACGCGCTGATATACGGCGGAGCGCAGAAGAACCTCTCAATGGCGGGAGTCACCTTCGTCATCGTCAAGGAAGACACCCTTGGAAAGGTATCGCGCGCCATACCTACAATGCTCGACTACCGCACACACGTGAAGAAAGGCTCTATGTTCAACACTCCTCCAGTGGTTCCTATCTACACCGCGCTGCTCAACCTGCGCTATCTGAAGGCACACGGAGGTGTCGTAGCTATGGAGAAACTCGCCAAGGAGCGCTCCGAGATCCTATATACCGAGATCGACCGCAACAAGCTGTTCGTCGGCACGGCGCAAGAGGACAGTCGCTCGCGCATGAACATCACCTTCGTACTCAAGGACGAATACAAGGAGCTTGAGAAAGAATTCCTCGATTTCGCCACATCAAAGGGCATGGTAGGTGTCAAGGGACACCGCGACGTAGGCGGATTCCGCGCTTCTTGCTACAACGCCATGAGCATAGAAGGAGTAAAGGCGCTCGTAGCGTGCATGCAGGAATTTGAAAAGAATCATTAACAGCAAACAACAGCAGTCCCCGGCATCACACATGTAGCGCATGCCTGGGACTCTTTCATTAATAACAAACAAATCATATATGGCAAAAGTATTGATTGCGACCGAGAAGCCATTCGCGGCTCCCGCTGTCGCCGGAATAAAGAAGATAACAGAGGACGCCGGTTACGAACTGGCACTGCTTGAGAAATATACCGACAAGTCACAGTTGCTTGCCGCAGTGGCTGATGCCGACGCTCTTATAATCCGTTCAGACAAGGTCGACGCCGAAGTGCTCGACGCCGCAAAACAATTGAAGATCGTAGTACGCGCCGGAGCCGGTGTGGACAATGTGGACTTGCAAGCCGCAACCGCACACAAGGTTGTTGTAATGAACACGCCCGGACAGAACGCCAACGCCGTGGCCGAACTGGTGTTCGGACTCCTTGTCTACACCGTCCGCAACTTCTTCAACGGGAAGGCTGGCACAGAACTCAAAGGCAAGAAGCTCGGCATACTCGCTTTCGGCAACGTCGGACGCAACGTAGCCCGCATAGCCAAGGGCTTTGACATGGAAGTCAGCGCATACGACGCATACTGCCCTACTGATGTCATCGAGGCCGCAGGCGTACACGCCGCTGCAAGCCAGGAGGAACTCTTCCAGACTTGCGACATCGTGTCGCTCCACATCCCCGCTACCGCCGAGACAAGGCAGAGCATCAACAAGGCGCTTGTCGGGACAATGAAAAAAGGCGGCATACTCATCAACACCGCCCGCAAGGAGGTGATCAACGAGCCTGAGCTGTTGGAACTCCTCGCCGAGCGCACCGACTTGAAGTACATCACCGACATCATGCCCGATGCCGACGCACAGTTCAAGGCGTTTGAGGGACGCTACTTCTCCACTCCTAAGAAAATGGGAGCACAGACGGCCGAAGCGAACACCAACGCCGGCATCGCCGCAGCCAACCAGATCGTGGGCTACCTCAAGGAAGGCATCACCAAGTTCCAAGTCAACAAATAAGACTCAGTACTGTATATCGTCGTATTAGCCCGACGGGCTAACCGCTTAAGCAACCCTCTGTCATGCCG
>CAZHZH010000055.1:0-2275 GCA_964537205.1 uncultured Bacteroidaceae bacterium | reverse complement strand
CGGGCTAACCGCTTAAGCAACCCTCTGTCATGCCGCAGGCTGACTGGGGGACACATAACTCAAAAAAACATTAGTTATATGGCAAAAGTAAAGCCTTTCAAGGGAGTGCGCCCGCCAAAGGAGTATGTCGAGGACGTGGAAAGCCGCCCTTACGACGTGCTCGACTCTGAGGAGGCGCGCGCCGAGGCAGGCGACAACGAGAAATCTCTCTACCACATCATAAAGCCCGAGATCAACTTCGAACCCGGCACCAGCGAGTACGACCCGCGCGTATACGAGGAGGCAGCCCGCCAGTTCAAGAAGTTCCAGGAAAAAGGCTGGCTCGTGCAGGACGACAAGGAGATGTACTACATCTATGCGCAGACATCATCCCTGCCGGCCAACGGAGGCGTCGAAAAGACCCAATACGGAATAGTCGTGGGCGCCTACAGCGGCGACTACCAGAGGGGAGTCATCAAGAAGCATGAACTCACCCGTGCCGACAAGGAGGAGGACCGCATGAAGCATGTGCGTGTCACCGATGCGAACATGGAGCCTGTGTTCTTCGCCTACCCCGACAACGAACGGCTCGCACGCATCATCGACAAGTACGCGCACACCGAGCCTGAGTACGACTTCGTGGCTCCTGTCGACGGGTTCCGCCACCGCTTGTGGTGTGTGAGCGATGACAAAGACATTGAGGCCGTCACAGACGAGTTCGCCAAGATACCGTCGCTCTACATAGCCGACGGACACCACCGCAGCGCGGCCGCCGCGTTAATAGGAGCGGAGAAAGCCCGCCAGAACCCCGACCATCGGGGCGACGAGGAATACAACTACTTCATGGCAGTATGCTTCCCGGCAAGCCAGCTCACCATCCTCGACTACAACCGCGTGGTGAAAGACCTCAACGGACTGACATCCCGGCAGTTCCTGAACGCACTCGAAAAGAACTTCACTGTCACCAAGATGGGCGGGGAGGAATACCGCCCGCGGCAGCTGCACGAGTTCTCGCTCTATCTCGACGGCGAATGGTACAGCCTCAAGGCTAAGCCAGGCACCTACGACGCGGACGACCCTATCGGCGTACTCGACGTGAGCATCTCGTCACGACTCATCCTCGACGACATACTGGGGATAAAAGACCTGCGGCGCGACAACCGCATCGACTTCGTAGGCGGACTCCGCGGACTCGGCGAACTCAAACGCCGTGTCGACAGCGGCGAGATGCGCATGGCTCTTGCCCTCTATCCGGTCACCATGAAACAAATAATGAACATAGCCGACTCCGGACTCATCATGCCGCCAAAGGCGACATGGTTTGAGCCTAAGTTGCGCTCCGGACTCGTCATCCACAAACTTTCATGAACAACGACATCTACAAGACAATAGCAGATACAGCGGAAGGAACTTACTCTGAACGACGGAGTAAGTTTCTTGCTTTTGCCATACCTGTCACCTCTGTCGACGAGGTGAAAGCCGCCTTGGCGGAATACCAGAAGAAATACTACGACGCGCGGCATGCCTGCTACGCCTACATGCTCGGCCCAGAACGCCTGGTGTACCGTGCCAACGACAACGGGGAGCCGTCGGGTACCGCCGGCAAACCCATACTCGGACAAATCAACTCCTACGGACTGACCAACATCCTGATAATCGTAGTGCGCTACTTCGGCGGCATCAAACTCGGAACAAGCGGACTTATCTCGGCATACCGGCAGGCGGCGATCGAGGCCCTGCAGAACGCCACGATAATAGAGAGGACGGTAGATGCCGACATCTCCATCATCTTCGACTTCCCATCCATGAACGGTGTGATGAAGGTGGTGAAGGACATGAACCCGCAAATCACAAGCCAAGGCTACGAGGCGGACAAATGCACCATGACGCTCCGCATCCGGCGTGGCAGCCTGCCCGAGCTGACCGACCGCCTCTCCAAAGTCCCCACCCTGACCATACGGCAATAATGCTGCGTGGACGATGCACAGTACCATGAGTCCGCTAGACTCATGGTATAGGGTGCCATACATCCTACTGACATCGGAGATGTCACACCATGCGAAACCCCAGCGTACACTGACGTAGGCAGTGTACCTGGGGACTGAGACACATCCCACTACCCGCACCCTGGAAGGGTGCCACAGCATCGGCACATACCACATGGGATGGTGGCGGCATCTGTACATTCCACATTTGCGATGACACCTTTCCAAGGTGCAGTACACTCTCATGGCATATACCCCCGTCATCCCGACGAACGCACCCTTCTCCCGTCATCACGACTCCCCTCCCGTCA
>CAZHZH010000054.1:9312-19780 GCA_964537205.1 uncultured Bacteroidaceae bacterium | reverse complement strand
ATCTATTACACAACTTTCGTTATGCAAAGATAGTGAAATTCGCTCCTATAACATGCTGTAAAGCAAAAAACCATAGCCAATCTTTCACTTGAAGTAAACTTTTTAGTAACTTTGCAGTTGATTTTAAGGTAAAAAGGAAAAGTATATGCAAGACATAAGGAATATTGCTATTATTGCGCACGTGGACCATGGAAAAACGACATTAGTTGACAAGATGCTGTTGGCAGGCCATCTGTTTCGTGACAATCAACAAACAGGTGAGCTTATTCTTGACAATAATGAGTTGGAACGCGAACGTGGCATAACAATCCTTTCCAAGAACGTGTCAATCCGTTACAAGGGTGTAAAGATAAATGTCATCGACACTCCGGGACATAGCGACTTTGGCGGAGAGGTGGAACGTGTGTTGAATATGGCTGATGGTTGCATCTTGCTGGTCGACGCATTTGAGGGACCTATGCCCCAAACTCGTTTTGTACTCCAAAAGGCGTTGGAAATCGGACTCAAGCCGATAGTAGTGGTCAATAAGGTTGACAAACCTAACTGCCGCCCGGAAGAAGTGTACGAGATGGTATTCGACTTGATGTGCAGCCTTAATGCGACGGAAGACCAGCTGGATTTCCCTGTAGTGTATGGCTCTGCCAAACAAGGATGGATGAGCGCAGATTATAAAAAGCCGACAAAGGATATATCGTATTTATTGGACAAGATTATAGAGGTAATTCCCGCTCCACAATACTTGGAAGGAACACCTCAAATGCTTATAACCTCGCTTGACTATTCAACTTACACAGGGCGTATTGCTGTCGGACGCGTGCACCGTGGAACGTTGCGCTCGGGACAGAACATCACAATTTGTCATCGCGACGGTTCAATGGAGAAAACCAAGATAAAAGAGTTGCACACATTTGAGGGAATGGGACATAAAGCCACCGACAGTGTGTCGAGTGGAGACATTTGCGCGGTCATAGGCTTGACTAATTTCGAGATAGGAGATACAATCTGCGATTACGATAATCCGGAACCGCTGCCTACTATATCAATAGACGAACCGACCATGAGCATGCTGTTCACAATCAACAATTCCCCATTCTTTGGCAAGGAAGGCAAATTTTGCACGAGCCGCCATATCGGCGAAAGACTGCAGCGGGAGTTGGAGAAAAACCTTGCGCTTCGTGTGCGGCAGAAGGAGGGAACAACGGACCAGTGGATCGTAAGCGGGCGTGGCGTACTACATCTGAGCGTGTTGATTGAAACAATGCGACGAGAGGGATATGAATTGCAAGTAGGACAGCCACAAGTCATATATAAAGAGATTAATGGTGTGAAGTGTGAGCCTATTGAAGAACTGACCATCAATGTGCCTCAAGAATTCGCAAGTAAGATGATCGATATGATAACCCGCAGGAAAGGAGAAATGCTTACGATGGAAGCGCAAGATGACAGGGTGAACATTGAGTTTGAGATCCCTTCGCGCGGAATCATCGGCTTGCGTACGAATATACTGACCGCCAGTCAAGGCGAAGCGATAATGGCGCACCGCTTTAAAAACTACCAACCTTACAAAGGAGATATGGTGCGCCGTGTCAATGGCAGTATGATAGCAATGGAAGGAGGAGTGGCTTTCGCCTATGCCATAGACCATTTGCAGGATCGTGGCAAGTTTTTCATCTCACCGCAGGACGTTGTTTATGCGGGACAGGTGGTTGGAGAACACGTTCATGAGAACGACCTTGTGGTCAATGTGACCAAGGCAAAGCAACTTACCAATGTGCGCGCGTCGGGAACTGACGAGAAAGCTCATATTATTCCTCCCGTTCAGCTTTCATTGGAGGAAGCGCTCGAATATATAAAGGAAGACGAGTACGTAGAAGTCACACCAAAAAGCATGCGCATACGCAAGATCGTTCTTGACCATCTTGAAAGAAAACGAATGGGTAAAAATGAGGCTTAAGCCCCGATTTCTGCACACGGAGATGGATCTGTGTGCTTAAAAAAGTAAATAATTCATCTAATAAGCTTATGGATTATAGATAATTTCTTACCTTTGCACTCGGAATTGGAAAATTACAAAAGCAAATAATACATTAACATTTTAAACAAATTGATTATGTCTGAAATTGAATCAAGAGTAAAAGCTATCATTGTTGATAAGCTTGGAGTAGACGAGGCTGAAGTTAAGCCAGAGGCAAGTTTCACAAACGACCTCGGTGCGGACTCTCTCGACACAGTAGAACTCATCATGGAATTCGAAAAGGCTTTCGGCATTAGCATTCCTGACGACCAAGCAGAGAAAATCTCTACAGTTGGTGACGCTATCAAGTATATCGAAGATAACGCAAAATAATTTTATTTAGAATTTACAACCATTTACTTGGCTTCCATTCTGCGTTATTGTAGAGTGAAAGAAGTAAATGGTTTTATTTTTTATAAAAAGGATATGGAATTAAAAAGAGTTGTCGTAACAGGCATTGGCGCTGTAACTCCATTAGGTCTGACTGCCGAGGAAACTTGGGAAAACCTAAAGAAGGGTGTCAGCGGGTGTGGTCCTATAACACAGTTCGATGCATCTCAGTTTAAGACTCACTTTGCATGTGAGGTTAAAGGCTTTGACCCTGCTAAATATGATATTGACAGAAAGGAAGCCCGGAAGATGGATCGTTACTCTATGCTGGCTTTGGCTGCATCAAAAGAGGCGATCGAAGATGCGGGGCTTGATCTGGAAAACGAGGATAAGGACGATATAGGAGTTATACTTGGCGTCGGCATTGGCGGTATACATTCTTTCGAGGAGGAAGTCGCTAATTACGCCATAAATGGTCCTACCCAAGGTCCTAAGTATAACCCATTCTTCATTCCTAAGATGATTTCAAACATGGCCGCCGGATTGGTTTCTATCAAATATGGTTTCCATGGCCCGAATTATGCAACCGCGTCTGCCTGTGCTTCTTCAACACACGCCTTGGCTGATGCGTTCAACCTGATACGTCTTGGTAAGGCGAACATTATTTTGTCGGGCGGTGCAGAAGCCGCAATCACCGCATCGGGAATCGGTGGCTTTAACGCTTTGCACGCACTTTCAACCCGCAATGACGACCCGCAAGGCGCAAGCCGTCCGTTTAGCGCGAGCCGTGACGGATTTGTCGCTGGTGAGGGTTCCGCTATTCTAATTCTTGAAGAACTCGAACATGCGAAGGCGCGTGGCGCCAAGATCTATGCCGAAATGGCAGGTGCCGGAATGTCGGCTGACGCATATCATATAACAGCTTCTCACCCTGAAGGCTACGGAGCCATCCTGGTAATGAAACGCGCATTGGAAGACGCTGAGTTCACTCCAAACGACATCGATTATATAAATGTTCACGGAACTTCTACGCATGTTGGTGACATTTCTGAGGTTAAGGCCATTAAAGAAGTGTTTGGCGATGCAGCGTATAAACTCAATATTAGTTCTACCAAGTCAATGACCGGTCACTTGCTCGGAGCGGCTGGTGGAATTGAGGCGATGGCTACTGTACTGGCAGTTAAGAACAACGTTGTTCCGCCAACAATAAATCACGATCCTGAAGACAAAGACCCAGATATTGACTATAATCTGAACTTTACATTCAACAAGGCTCAGGAGCGCACTGTGAATGCAGGTTTAAGCAATACTTTTGGGTTCGGCGGACACAACGCATGTGCAATTTTCAAAAAGTATAAGTAATTGGATTACGCTGTCAGAAAACTAATTCTCAAACTAAGGCTCTTACTCCGTAAGGATAAAGGGCCTTATTTGCAGCTATACAACATCATGGGATTCTATCCTCATGATTTGACTCTTTATAAAGAGGCGTTGATCCATAGGTCGTACTCTTCTGTTAATCGCGAATTGAGGCATGTAAATAATGAAAGGCTTGAATTCTTGGGTGACGCTGTACTCGGGGCCGTGGTGGCCGACATCGTCTATGAACGATACAAGAACAAACAGGAGGGATTCCTGACTACATTGCGCAGCAAAGTGGTAAAACGTGAGACTCTGAATGATCTCGCTGTAAACATAGGATTGGACAAACTGGTGTTCCATTCTGACCGCATGGTTTATTCACATAATAATTATATGAATGGCAATGCTTTTGAAGCCTTTATTGGCGCGATATACCTCGACCGGGGATATAAATATTGTATGATGTTTGTGAAGGAACGCATATTTAATAATTATATCAACTTGGAGAAACTGTCAAAGAAGGAAGAAAACTACAAGAGCAAAGTGATAGAATGGGCGCAGAGGTACCAATGCCAATTTGAGTTTACTGTAATTGATGAGCAAATGGACAATAACAACACTCCTAAGTTCTGCTCAGAGGTGAAAATTGAGGGTATTGTCTGTGGAAAGGGTACGGGTTTTACAAAAAAGGAAAGCCACCAGCGTGCTGCTCGGAACGCATACAGAAAGGTGCGCAGCAATGTGAGCTTTGTTAACGAAATAATGGCTCGTAGAAATGAGAGAATGAAAGCCACAGAGAAGTAATTTCGTACAATGAATACTAAAGAGGGACGGCATGTGTTTGACAGTGCTGTCCCTCTATGTCTTTATCCTTTGACCAATTCCTGTTAATTATTATGTATGAAGCACAATGGATTATGAAATATTTTGTACCTTTGCACGGTAATTGCAATTATTATGAATATAACGCCGTTGTTAAATAAATTGTATTTTGCGCAAAGGCAGAAGGCGATAGCGCGCTATGCAGGTCGGGCAAGGGAAATCCAAGGCAAGGTGTTGGAATATCTTGTTAGTGCCTCATCCAAAACCGAATGGGGAAGGAAACATGGTTACCCTGACATCCACTCTTATGACGAATTCGTTCGCAGAGTGCCTTTGAATACGTATGAAGAGTTGAAAGATTATATTCAACGAATGCGCCAAGGCGAGAAAAATGTGTTGTGGAGAGGACGCGTGAATTGGTATGCCAAGTCGTCGGGTACGACGAACGACAAAAGCAAATTCATACCAGTAAGCAAGGAGGGGTTGAAGAATATTCATTATCTTGGAGGACGAGATTGTGTGGCTTGTTATCTGAAGATCAATCCCGAAAGCCGTTTGTTTGAAGGGAAAAGCCTGATTCTCGGCGGCAGTCATTCCCCAAATCTGAACACTCCTAACAGTCTGGTAGGCGATTTGAGCGCTATACTTATAGAGAATGTGCCTTCGTTGGTCAACTTGGTCCGCATACCGCCAAAGGATGTGGCGCTATTAGGCGATTTTGAAGAAAAGCGTGAAAAGATCGCTGAGATGGCAAAGGATCAAAACGTTACGAACATCAGTGGCGTGCCGTCGTGGATGCTGTCAGTATTAGACCGCATGTTGGAAATAACAGGAAAGACTAAGCTGGATGACATATGGCCGAACCTGGAGGTGTTTTTTCACGGAGGCGTCGCCTTCACACCCTATCGAGAACAATATAAGAATATAATCTCCCTGCCAGGAATGCACTATATGGAGACGTACAATGCAAGTGAAGGATTCTTCGGAATTCAGACAGATCTTGGCGACCATTCAATGCAGCTGATGATAGATTATGGCGTGTTCTATGAATTTATACCAATGAGCGAGTTCGGCAGTCCGAACCCAACGATCGTTCCTCTGTGGAACGTCAAAAAGGATATCAACTATGCAATGGTCATTAGTACTTCGTGCGGCTTGTGGCGATATATAATAGGCGATACGGTGAAGTTCACAAGCACCGATCCGTACAAGTTCATAATAACAGGTAGGACCAAGCATTTCATCAACGCGTTTGGCGAGGAGCTAATCGTAGATAATGCGGAAAAAGGACTTGAACAGGCCTGTATCGCTACAGGAGCGCAAGTAAAGGAATATACCGCCGCTCCAATATTCATGGATGCCAATGCGAAGTGCCGCCATCAGTGGATAATTGAGTTTGCCAAGCATCCTGCTTCGGTCGATGACTTCGCTACGATTCTCGACAGGTCTCTTCAAGCGATAAACTCTGATTACGAGGCAAAACGTTATAAAGACATCACACTTCAACGATTGGAGATTATAGATGCAAGGCCGGGGCTATTTGATGAATGGTTGAAAAAGAAGGGCAAGCTTGGTGGACAGCACA
This sequence comes from uncultured Bacteroidaceae bacterium, assembly GCA_964537205.1. Classification (GTDB taxonomy): domain Bacteria; phylum Bacteroidota; class Bacteroidia; order Bacteroidales; family Bacteroidaceae; genus Colivivens. The sequence goes on along the minus strand of CAZHZH010000054.1, from coordinate 13,667 downwards.
AAATACCGCGTTTAAGCAATAGCAGGGAATATATTGACGAATTGATCGCATTGAATAATAATGAACAGTAGGTTTGCTGTATATACAATATTGTTTGTCGTTGTCACATTCATTGTGGATGCTTGTGCCAATATCGGAACTCCGGATGGTGGCCCCTATGATGAAACTCCTCCGAAAATAGTCCGGACCAGTCCTGAATTTGGAGCGGTGAGGTCGAAAGCTAAGAGGATTGTTTTGGAGTTCGACGAAAACGTAAAAATCCAGAATGCGGCTGAGAAGGTGGTAGTATCTCCTCCACAGTTGGAGCAACCTGAGATAAATGCGTCTGGTAAGCGCATCACAATTGAACTGATGGATACGATTAGGCCGAACTTGACTTATACCATAGATTTTGCTGATGCGATAGAGGACAACAACGAAGGCAATCCTATGGGTGATTATGCCTTTACGTTCTCTACGGGCGACTCCATTGATACGATGGAAGTCTCTGGATATGTCCTTGACGCAAGCAATCTCGAACCGATAAAAGGCATATATGTCGGGCTTTACGCAATCGCTGATTCGTCGGAAGAGACGTTCCCTGATTCTGTTTTTAAGACCAAACCATTTGACAGAATATCAAGGACGGATAGCCGCGGGCATTTTATCGTCAAGGGACTTAACCGGGGACGGTATCGCATATATGCCCTGAAAGATCAAGATCAAAGTTATTCGTTTACTCAGAAAAGTGAAATGCTGGCATTCACCGACAGAGTCATAAAATCTACTTGCCGGCCTGACATTCGCTACGATACGATCTGGCATGACAGTATACACTATGATTCGATCGTACCGAGAGGCTACACCCATTTCTTTCCTGATGATATACTGCTGATGGCGTTTACAGAGAAAGTGACTGACCATTACTTCTTGAAGATGGAACGTCCGAATTTGCGTGAGTTTTCCCTGTTCTTTACAAGCCCGGCACAGGACTTGCCGATTATAAAGGGACTGAATTTCAATTCTGACAGCTGTTTTGTCATCGAGAACAATCCGACGAACGACACTATCAAGTATTGGATTATCGATTCGTTGGTATACAACCTCGATACATTGGTTTTCGACCTGTCGTATATGGCGACGGACACTTTAGGACAGCTCGTCATGACAACTGATTCCGCGATGACGCTTGTTTCGAAAATATCAAAGGCAAAAGCTGAAAAGCAAAGGCAAAACGCATACGAGGAGTGGGTCAAAGAGTACAAGAAGGAAATGAAGAACAGCAGGAAACGTGAGAGTGCGACTGATGAAAATGCGGACGAAGCCGATGCTGATGCAAAAAAGAGCAAGAAGAGTAAGAAAGGAAAATCAAAAAGCGATGACGAGGATTTGGTCATTCCACCGATGCCGGAGGAGTTTTTGGAACTGAAGACATCAAGTTCGAGCATCGCTCCTGATCAAAATGTAGATTTCGCAAGCGATGAGCCATTGGCTTATGTCGATACCTTGTGCTTCCACTTCAACGAGGTCATTGACTCCGTCAAGGAAACACGAGACTTTAAGTTGCGCAAGGTGGAAGGACAACATGATACGTATCGTTTTTATGCAGAATGGCTGCCGGGCCATATATATGAGATAGTGTTGGATACTGGCGCTTTCGAAAGTGTGTATGGCAAGCGATCGTATGGGTTTACGAAGATGGTCAGGGTTAGAGACTCCGACTCTTATGGAGCTATGTTCATACATCTTATAGGTGTCGATTCCTGTGCGGTGGTTGAATTGCTTAATGCTTCCGACAAGGCCGTCAAACGCAGCAAGGCGAATCATCGGATGACTGCTGATTTTTATTATATAGACCCCGGCACATATTATCTGAGGATGTTTTGCGACCGCAATGGAAACGGGGTGTGGGACGAAGGCAGCTATGACGACCACCGACAAGCAGAGGAAGTGTATTACTACCCGGGGGCGTTCAATGTGCGTGCAGGTTGGGATATTAGCCAGGATTGGAGGCCGAAGGCCGTACCTGTGCAACAGCAGAAGCCTGCGAAGATAACGAAACAAAAACCTGACAAGGAAAAGAACTTGACAAAGAAAAATGCCGAAAGACTTAAACAGAAGAAAAATGGCAATTGATCGTACGTACTTCAATATAAGCATGCGCGTAACGCTTTCGCTACTATTGCTGACAAGCCCCATTGCGGTTTTCTCCCAATGTAAATATCCAAATACCGCGTTCAATCCAGGGGAAGAGTTGTTTTACGACTTGTATTTCAACTGGAAGTTTGTTTGGATAAAGGTCGGCTCGACTCATTTCAGCGTCAAATCATCTGTTTACGATGGTAAAGACGCCCTGCGAACAGACATATTATTCAAAAGCAACAAGAAGTGTGAGTCCATATTCCCAATGAGGGACACGTTGATAAGCTACTGTACTCCCGACCTTGAACCATTGTATTTCCGCAAAGGTGCGTTCGAAGGAAAGCGGTACACTGTAGATGAGGTGTGGTTTGAATATCCGAATGGCGCTACTTTGATGAAGCAAAAATATCGCGCGCCAGACGGACAGTGGACAAACAAACAGTCCTCCAGTAATGACTGTGTAAACGACATGCTCAATATATTGCTTATAGCCCGTTCAAGAGATTATTCAAAATGCGTAAAAGGACAACGTATGAACTTCAAAATGGTCACGGGCAAACGCCTCAGTAATCAGGTTCTCGTATACAAAGGAAAAACGAAGTTCAAGGCAAACGACGGACACACCTATCGTTGCCATATATTGTCATTACTTGACGACAAGTCGAAGAAGAAGGAAAAAGAACTACTCCGTTTCTATATAACAGATGACAAGAACAATTTGCCTGTGCGCATTGACTTCTATTTGAAATTCGGCATAGCAAAGGCGTTCTATTGTCGTGGTACTGGCATACGCAATGCCACAACATCAATGATAAAATGAATTATGTTGTTACCATATTATAATAAAGGGCTTGTAGAGGCGGGCTGCGATGAGGCGGGCAGGGGCAGTCTTGCGGGAAGTGTGTATGCGGCGGCGGTGATTTTTCCACAAGATTATTGCAACAACAAGTTGAATGACTCCAAACAACTGACGGCCAAGCAACGCTATTCATTACGTGAGGAAATCGAACGCGACGCCATTGCATGGGCGATAGGTGTCGTAAGCGCGCAGGAGATCGACCAAATGAATATACTGAAAGCGAGCATAACCGCCATGCACAGGGCAATTGACCAGTTGGCTGTGCGACCTGACGCCCTTATTATAGATGGCAACCGCTTTTATCCATATCATAATATACCTTATACTACTATTGTAAAAGGTGACGGCAAGTATCTGTCGATTGCCGCCGCTTCAATCCTCGCCAAGACGTATCGTGATGATTATATGCGCCGGTTGCATGAGGAGTATCCTTATTATGGCTGGAATCATAATGCAGGCTATCCCACCAAGGAACACAGGGATGGAATAGCGCGGCACGGAGTGTCTCCTTACCATCGGCTTTCGTTCAACCTTTTGGGCGATGGACAGTTGTCGTTCGACTTCCAATAGGAAATTTCCCTAAAGTAATAGGAACTTTCTTCTTGTGCGGTTCATGAAACTGCTCTATCTTTGTGGCGTGATAATTAATAACAGCTTTAATAAAGAAAGGAGCGAGGATATGAGAACCTTAAGAACCACAGTTGTAATGATAGCGACAGCTTTCACTTCATTACTTGCAAATGCGCAACCAATGACAGTATACTCCATGCGCAGTAATGCACGATTCTTAACCGATCGTATGGCATATACTTTGGCATTGAATCCAGCGATTCTTGATGACTTGTATTGCATCAACTACGACTATATATGCGGCGTGAACGATTATTTGGACCAAGTGGCGCTTGGATACCGTTACGACGACTATATGGAAGTGGTGTATGCGCGTGACTATGCCTTACGCAGGTTGCTCACTGAAAGCCAATGGGCGTTGCTTATGACTTATGATTATTTCTATCGTCCAATCACATTTGTCAACCATCGTTGGCGTTTCGCCATTTATGCGCACGACCACAGGATGAATCACTTCTTTTTCAATCCGCCACGCAGGTTTAATGAGTATAGAGGCGGCGCGTTCTTTGGCGGAATGCGCAGGATCGATGACGGAGGTAGGGATATGCGAAGAGGACAGGCAGACAGACTTGGCGGCAATATGCCTCAAGACGGACGGGGAAATATTAATTATAATGGCAATGGCTTTCATATCGGTGAGCCTGGCAGAAACAACCAGGTGGGCCAAATGAACCGGGACAACCAGAATGCTCAGCCAAATAGAAACAACCAGAACGGTCAAACGAATCGTAACAACCAGAACAAC
>CAZHZH010000054.1:1974-9212 GCA_964537205.1 uncultured Bacteroidaceae bacterium | reverse complement strand
ACTACGGTCAATACGCGAAACAATACGGTGAACACACGTACTTCAAGTACACGTTCTAATTCAGCTGTTAATCAACAACGGAATGTGAACCGCCAGACTTCGACTCGCAGCAACCGGACCCCTTCAGTAAATACAAATCGAGGCGCAAGCGTTTCCAACCGCCCGGCAGGCACGGTAAATACTCGTTCTTCAAGTGCGGGTTCCGGAAGGACTGGGTCTACTGGCAGGCGATAGGTCCGTGCGAATTAAGATTCCCATTGATAATTGATATAATCAAAAACCCGCTGACTGTTTTGAGAAGTCAACGGGCTTTTTGTTTTATAGAGAGTCAGACCCCTTATTGTTTTTCCAAGTCACTCCACGCAGGCGGCTCAACGCCAAGGAAATTCTTTACGAAGAAGTCATACATCTTGTGTGTTCCATAAGCGCCGCCCATCGTGTGATGTTCTCCTGGCAGATATATAAACTCAAAGTCTTTGTTGTGCTTAATCAGTTGGTTGACGACTTGAAACGTAGATGAGGGGTCAACGTTGTCGTCCAATTCGCCTACCACCAACATCAACTTGCCTTTCAAGTTCGCAATGTGTTCCGTATTACTGCTCTCAACATATGATTCATCGATTGGATAGCCCATCCATTGCTCGTTCCACCAAATCTTGTCCATACGGTTGTCATGACATCCACAAGCGGAGTATGCGGCCTTATAGAAGTCTCCGTGGAACAAAAGGGCGGCAAGGGCTTCCTGGCCTCCCGCTGAACACCCATAAATCCCGACGCGGTCCAGATCCATATACGGGTATTTCTCGGCTGCCGCCTTTATCCATGCTATGCGGTCGGGGAATCCGGCGTCCTTCAAGTTCTTGTAGCATACTTCCTCAAAGTCCTTGCTTCTCCAAGAAGTAGTCATCGCGTCAAGCTGTACGACGATGAAACCGAGTTCCGCGAGGTCGGACAGGCTTCCTACTGCCGAGAAGTTTTTTGGAACATACTGGTCGCCTGGACCTGAATAGATGTACTCTATGACCGGATATTTCTTGTTCGGGTCGAAGTTTGACGGACGTTGTATGATGCCCCACATGTCGGTCTTGCCATCACGCCCTTTGGCGACAAATACCTCTTGAGGCTGCCAGTCGGTCTTTTTGAGTGCTGAGATATCTGCTTTTGCCAATGTACGAAGCAGCTTGCCGGTCTTTCCATCACGCAATACCGTGACAGGAGGGTTCTCTACAGTGGAATAAGTGTCTATGATGTACGACCTGTCTTGGCTGAATGTGGCTCTGTGGTTTCCTTCTTCAGGTGTGAGGTCGACGAAACCCTTGCCGTTGAAGTTCACTTTGCAATAGTGGATGTTATACGGGTCTTCATTTGGATTGCTCTTAGGCAGGCCCTCCCCGTTTGCCGTGAAGTAAATGACCTTCTTGTCTTCGTCTATGTAATTAATTTGACGTACATAGAATTTGCCTTTGGTAATTTGATTTACCACCTTGCCTGTGGTGCGGTCGTACATATAGAGGTGTCCGTAGCGGTCGCGTTCGCTAAACCAGATGATATGCTTGCCGTCGTCAAGGTCGTTGCGGCTGAGGCGTGTCCATGCAATATATTTCTTTTCCTTTTCCTCAATGATAGGGCGTACGGCACCCGTTTCCGCGTTCAATTCAAGCACGCGATAGGTCTTGTGTCCACGCTCGTTAAATTCGAATGTCAGAGTGTGCTTGCCTTTGTCCCAAATTGGCGTCGAAAGGTCGAACTGGCTCGCAAACAGTTCGTCTGATGGTATTGTGACTTTCTTTGTAGCGAGTTCGATGACGACAGGAACTTTATAGTCAAGTGAGTCGCCTGGCTTTGCGTATTCTATATTATAGTATTTTGGTTGCAACTGATCTGTCGGCGATGAGTTGACATAGGTCACGTAGCGTTTTGGCGCAGGCTTTATTTTCACAGTCGCATAGTATTTGCCGTCTGACGAGAAGCTGCCCCACGAGGAGTAGTAGAAGTGCTCATTTCCATCGGTAGTAAGTGCCGATTCCTCATTTGTTTCGGTATTTCTGACAAAAAGGTTGTTGTCCTTTCCATACACTTGTATCTTGCCGTCCCCGAAGTTGGCTGTTCTGCCTCTTTGGTCGTCCACTTCTGACCAAGGCCGCTCACCGCCGCGTCCACGTCCCCAGCGGCGTCCTTCGCCTCTGTCTTGAGCCTGCTCTCCTTTTGTGAGTGTGCTTGTTTTAGGATTGTATGTCCAATTGTAGCCGTTGGTTACGAATCGCGTTCCAATTGTCCCGTTGCTCAGTTTTACTAATTCCGGATAAATCCACAACGGACCATCTTTGGCGTCACTCCCAAGTTGCTTTTTGATTTCTGCTGATACTTTGCCGGCGTCCATCAGCAGTTCCTGCTTGTTTGACTTCAAGTCAACCAAATAGTATTTCCGTCCGTCTTCCTCTTGGACAGAATACCACATCTTGCCGCTGATTTCATCGTTCTCAACAAATTGTGATGGAACGCTGGCGTTGACTATCTTGTCGCTGTACCGGCTGCGAAGATTGTAAGCGCGTTTGTAATCAGCAATGGTTCCTTGTGCCATGGCACTGATTGTCATGGCGTACAGACCTAAAAGAATTAACTGTCTTTTCATTGATTACTTAGTTTTTTAGTGTTTACTTATATTTTTGATTGTTGTTGATTATTCGAATGTTTTCAATTAATGATGTGTTCGTGTTCTGCTTGTTTGCCTTGTGTCCCATTCTTCTTGACGCTTCCCGAGTGGAAGGTCGCCTTCTTGGCCGGTTTGCGCGCCTCGCTTGCCAACTCTTGAGGCGTTACCTTTACAGGCTCTGTCATGAATTCAGGAACGTTATAACTGCGTGTGAAGTATGTGTAGAAATCAGGGTCCCGCTGTGGCAGTTCAAATGCTTTGTGGGTCTTCCCGTCCTTGTCGCAATATGTTATGTAGAGGCGTGAATAGTTTCCGTCGTCCCTGCGGCTGATGAAGATGATCCATCGTCCGTTGCTCGACCACGCATGGTAGCTTTCCGCGCGGTCGCTATTTGCCTCTTCGAGCTTGTGGACTTTTTTTGTCGCAATATCCATCATGTATAGATCCGCTTCTGGATGCCACACGTGGAAACACCCGTACGGAGCCATTGCGAAAAGCAGTTTTTTTCCGTCGGGACTGACTTTGGGGAATGTCGCGCTGAGACTGTCTGATGACGCGGCATAGAGTAATTCCGGCTCGCCAAACGTTCTTGTCCGCTCGTTAAAGGACTTTCTGTATATATCGTATTTGATTTCGTTGTAACGATTTATTTGTTCCGTCTCGTGCGCTACCGTGTCCTTGTATTCAAAGTGTGCCGAGCAATAATAGAGGTACTTCCCGTCGGGCGACCAGCATGGAAAACTTTCCAGTTCGTCTTCCTCAACGCATACGTTGCCAACCTCGTTCTTTTCTACGTCATAGAGAATTATGTCGCTTTCTGCGTCTTGCACTTCTATTTTAGCGTTGCTCTTGGTGTGAAAGGTCTGTCCTGTCAGGTTGGTTGAGTATGCTATAAGGGGCAGGGTCGGATGCCATGACGGGTAGACTCCCGCGCTCAGCGTAGAGTCGGTTTTCAAGTCCACCTTCTGTGGAATGTTGTTGCGTACAATCATTGTGCCGCCATGCCCTTGACGCATGTGGAACTGCATGTTTGAAGTTTTGTAGTTTTGGTATGAGTGGCAGTTGATGCATTGTCCGTCGCTTTCGCCGGATATGATCATGTTGTTGTAGATGTCCTTCTCATCGAAGTTGGTCAGGTTTCTTTGATTGATGCTCAGCGACTCGTAAGCGACATACGAAGGGAATATCAATCGATATGAGATGTATGGATCAATCGTTTCATTGGCTACGTAGATGTTGAAAGGTTTGTATTTTTTCCAAGAGCCGTTTGAGAGCGCGTACACCTCGACTGAGATGCTGTTCCCTTTCGCGGCAGTCAGCAGGTCGTGCCATTCTGCCTCGTCAATCTGTACTTTGTGTCCTTTGCCGGCGGTGACGGATTTGTTCCCGCATGATAATTCCGCCACACAATCGTCGATTTGGCCGTTGATTCCAAAATTGAGCGGAGCGATGTTGCATGGAATTACGACTTCCTTATAGTCGGGATATATATTAGGCCATTTGTCCTCTGACGTATATGACGCAGGTATGCCCGGATGCTTGGAGCAACCGCAAAGTATTAATGCCGACAGCAATATGTAAGCCAGTTTGTTCATTTTAATATCAATCGTTTTAATAAATTATGAAGTCTGTATAGAAATAATAGTACCACCAATATGTGTCACCGTAAGCGCGTTTCAACTTGTCTCCCATTTCGTGTTCCTTCGTGCCTTGGTTGAGCATGACATTGTATTCCTCGCAGAAATGATTGTAGCGTGCGACTATCATGTCGTCGAATGGGAAATTGGTAACGTCGATAGGCGAGTCGGGTTGTTTTGAAAGCAGCAGCGCCGCCTGTTGGTATAGTTCCGGGATCTTCTCCCCTTGGTGTGTTGCCGCGTATCTGTAGAAGTTCATGCAGAAGGAGTATGTATCCTCTGTCCATAGTGAGGCGCACAGGATAAGGTCTTCCAATGTCGTGTTGGATGCGATAGCGTGTTCAGAGAAGTGGTCGAGCAGCCATCTTTCCGGCATGCTGTCGTCTATGCCGAGCGTGTTTGCCGCGTCTGTCAGCAAAGGAGCTATGCATTTGTACTCTTCCGTCTGTCTCAACCTGTTGGCGTTGGTGAGCATCGCTTCACGCTCCTTGGCCCAGTCTTTGTGGAACAGCGTGGTTTTTAGCAGGCCGATGTATTTGGCTCCCAGTTCAAACTCGTGATTCATGATAGCGCATCGTACCATCATTTTCAAGTTCTTGACGCTAAAGCCCGTTGTCACGCTCTTCTCCATAGCCCAGCGGTATGCGTAGTTTATTTGTCCCAATTGGTAGTAAATCATTGATGCGTCGACACGTGTGATGTAGACTTGCAGCGAGTCGCCCGTTTGAGGCTGAACGCCGCAGTTGTTTATTTTGAACATGTCGGTGATGCGTCCCTGGTGCAGCAGCGCGATGTTCTTGTATATCACCATGAGGTTGGTGGGGCGCTTGGCTTTCTTGGCCTCGTCAATTACCTTGTCCCATCGGCAGCTGTCGATTGCCCGCATCATTCTAAGTTCGGCGTGAAAATTGTAATCGCGAAACGAGAAGAAGCAGGCGGAGCCGGCGAAGGCGCATAGTGCCACGAGGGTGAGGACTTCGTTTTTCCACTTGGACCTTATAGGGACTATTATGAATTTGGCAAGTGGCAACAAGACGACCGACAGGGGCGCTATTATAAATGGAATCTGCAGTGCGTGGTTTCCGTAATTCTTCCACTCGAATTCAGGAAACTTCTGTCTGACGGAAAAATATGCGAATATGAAAAGCATCCATGCGATGTTCTGCTTTGAGAAGCGGCTTATGATTTTCCCCGCGATCCATGTAATCAACATGGCGGCAAGGAAGCTGACACTTTGTGAAAACCAATAACCGGGCATGTTGATATAGTATATCCAGTAGCCGACATCGGTGACAGATATTAAAAGGGCGCAAATTGGAATCCATGCGAGGAGCCTGTCGTTGCCTTTGAGTGCGAACGAGTCGACTATGAGCAGATAGGCGGCAGACCATATCGCCACGAGAAGCAGCGAGCCCAGCCACGGGTAATGGAAGAACTGTGTCAGGAAACTGCCGGTCCACGCCCACAGTCCGCCGTCTTGCCGCAGCGTTTCCAACATGAAAGTATGGTTGCCAAGAAACGTGTTGTTTTCCTCTACGGCATAAAGAAAGTCTGACTGGCTCATCAGAACTATATATGCGGCCAAGGGGAAAAGCAATGTGTAGTATGTAGATCTCTTCATGTTATTTCCTTTGTTTCACAAATTTGACCCTCTTGGCGTCTTTCTTCGCCGCTGAGATGAATTGCTCCTTGCCGACTCTGACGGGTTCAACCATGAATTCGGGACGGTTGAACGAGCGGAGTAGTGAGAAATAAGCACCTGGATCCTTCTGCGGCAGTTCAAAGGCCTTGTGGCAAACACCATTAGAGTCGAAATATGAGATGTATGGACGGGTGTAATTGCCGTCATCGCGCCTCGATGCGGTCATGATCCATCGTCCGTTGCTTGAGAAGGAAGGATAGCTCTCGGACCGCTTGCTGTTGATTGAGTCCAATCGGAGCGGTATGCTGTCGGGAGTCTCTCCTCTCGCTGCGTCGGTTAGAGTTAGCATATATATGTCAGCCTCGGGGTGCCACACGTGGAAACAGCCGAAGTCGCCAAGCGCGAAAACCATGTGCCTGCCGTCGGGTGACACTCTTGGGAGTGTGGCGCTCCGGCCGCTTGACGCCGCGTCGAATACGATTCGTTTGGGACCGAAGGCGCGCGTCTCGGGATCATAGTCTTTTGCGTATATGTTGTATTTCACTTCTTTGTACCTTTCGATGATTTCCCCCGCCTTGTCTTCCTGGTTGTCGTGTTTGAAATGCGCCGAGCAGTAGTACAGCGTTTTTCCGTCGGGCGACCACGTCGGAAATACTTCCAACTCGTCCGAGTCGTTCGCTATGTAACGCAGTTCGTTCCGATCCACGTCGTAAAGGACCAAGTCTGACTCAAGGTCCTGCACTTCCACTTTTGCGGCGCTTTTTGTATGGAACGTCTGGAAAGTCAGGTCGGTTGAGAAAGCCACTATGTTCTGAGTAGGGTGCCATGCGGGATACACACAGGCTGAAATTGTCTCCTTTGTCTTTGTGTCTACTTTGTAGGCCTTTCCCCCGTTGGCGATGATTGTCCCTCCGAAATTCTGACGCAGATGCAGCAACATGTTGCTGGTGTGGTAGTTCTGGTAGGAGTGGCAGTTCACGCATTGGTCCGCTTTGTTGTCTGACAAGTCGCCGCTGTTGTATATGTCCTTTTCGTCGAAACATTCCAGGTCGCGTTGCGCGATCGACATGTTCCCGTATGCGACGTATCCTGGTTGTATCAGCCGGTAGGATATGTATTTGTCGATACTGTCTTGTGCCACATATATGTTGAATGGCTTGTATGCGGCCCATTTGCCGCCAGCCTCCACAAACACTTCCACTTTCAGGCTGCCGCCTTTTGCGCTTTCGCACAGAGTCCGCCATTCGTCTTCGTCAAAGCATGCTTTCATGCCCTTGCCTCCGCAAACAGCCGACACGTTCCCGGT
>CAZHZH010000054.1:0-1874 GCA_964537205.1 uncultured Bacteroidaceae bacterium | reverse complement strand
GGGTTGCGCTCAATACGATGACAATCCTCTGCAGAAGAAGTAGAACCACCAAAATGTGTCTCCGAATGACGCTTTTGTCACTTCTCCAATCTGCTCGGACGACTTGCCTTGCTGGGCAAGCGATGACGTCAGTTGGTTGAACGACGCATAACGCTGTACTATGCGCTGTTGGTCGAAAGGCATTGTGCTTATGTCCACTTCGTGTTCGAGGTGCCCGTACAAATATGCCGCCTCTTGATAGTGTATTGGCATTTGTTCCCCTTTGTGCAGGTAGGCGTAGAGGAAGAAGCGCGGCCAGAAGAGTTGTATGTCCTTGCTCAGCATGGCGTAGACGAGCGTCGTCTCTTGCAGAAGTTTGCTGTCTTTGTTCATCGTATTGCTGAAGTAGTTCAGCAGGTACATCTCCACAAGTCCTTCGTCGCTGTCCAGCCTGCTGCTGTAATGGTCGTAGTATTCCCGCATGTTCGCAAGTTCGGGCAGCTTGTCCCTCAGACTGTGGTCTTTTACGACAGGCAGGTATTTGTCCGCCCAATCACTATAGAAGAGGGTCTTTTTCAGCGTTTTCAGATACTTTTCCGCCAGGTCGTATTCTTTTGAGAGTATGGCGGCGATTGTCAGTGTCTTGTATATGGTAGGGCTATAGCCGTACTCAACGGCGTTCTCTATACTCCATCTGGTGGCGAAATTCGTCCTTGCGTAAAGGATGTACACCAATGGCGCGTTTGTCTGGACCATGTGTACGTCAAGAGAGTCGTAGACCACTGGGGGAATGCTCATGTTGTTGTACTTGAACATGTGGTCGCCGAGTTCGCCGAGATAAGTGAGCGCGATGTTTTGAAACAAAATGATCTCACGGGTCGGTCCTGTAGGGTTGGATGCGGCTTCCGTAAGGATGTCGTTCCACCTCCCTTCCTCGGCCGCCCTGTATATGCGGAGTTCCGCGTGGTAGTTGTAGTCGTCGAAGTCCGACTTGCAAACGCCTGCCACGACCAATGCGACGCATGCCGCTTGCAATCCACACAACGCCCACTTTTGTTTAGCCCCGGGTCTGGTCGTCGCCGGACGGCGGTCGATTGCCGCAAACGCCAACAATGCGACGGCTATGACAATGAATGGTATGAGCGGACGTGTCGATGTATACGCGTCTTGCTGGAATAGTGGCAGTCCGACTGTCCATGCGTCGTCAATGCGCATTTGGTCATAGAATTGATATGCTATGACAGGCGTCACTATAATGCAGCAGATGGAGACGCACAATGGCAGTATGCGCGATTTCGGTGCGCTCATGATGCCATGCAAGCCCACCAGGAGTGTCGCCAACAGCCCCAGCCATCCAGTCAGGATATACCCTGATATGCACCAAACGACGATGAATGCGGCTTCCGCCCATTTTGACTTATGCCTGATGATGCCGGCAATCCAAATGGCGAGCATGTTTGTCAGCAGGCCGATGCTTGGCGCGAACCAATAGCCCCATACCTTGTTATAATACAGCCAGTATCCCAGTATGACTTCCGAACACAGCAACGCCCCTACCGGAATCAACGCCAGGCAACTCCACCATCCGTCGAGCTTGAACGCCTTTATCGTAAGGAAATAGGTGATTAGCCAAATGACGATCAGCATGCAGCTGCCTAATGCGGGGTAATAGAAGAATTGGGTGAAGAAACAGCCGAGGTAAGTCATCAGCGCCCCCGGCTTGACCATTATCATGTCGTAGAACGACTGGTCGAACAAGAAAAGCGAGCGTTCTTGGACGGCGTACAGGTAGTCCGCGTTTTTTATTGCCAGCATGTAGTATGCGAAGGCGGCAAAAAGGACGGCGTAGACCGCAGGCGCCCAATGTCCGACGGTGTTCCACAATCCATGCGACG
>CAZHZH010000053.1:14518-20077 GCA_964537205.1 uncultured Bacteroidaceae bacterium | reverse complement strand
TGCCCTTTCCTCATCGTTCAGCCAAGGCTGAACGGTGCTTGAAACATGTTTCAAATGCAAAGACACGCTGTTTCATTTACCGTCCAGCCTTGGTTGGACGGTAAAACACAAAGCTATTGCAGCTTGAACCCTGGGTTTAATATTAATGCATGGCATACTTAGGCTTATTGTCACTACCGCTAATGGTGGTTGGCAAGATTGACTCCACACTTAGGAACAGTTTCTTTTCATCTGCCAGTCAAAAAAACGCAAATGTCATTGCTGGTACAGACATTTTTTTATAACTTTGCCGCAGTTAGGCATAGTGAACCTGTCGTTTTGCCTTATCCGGCTTGATGCCATAAGTGTAAGATGTTTACCAACCATCATATTACCAATAACAGTACTTGAACTTACTATAAAACAATGTATATGAAAAGTATGTTTCGCTTATTAGCTTCGCAGATAAAGGGCTGTTCCTCGGCAATCAAGGTCATTGCCGCAGTATGGTTTCTTATGTCACAAGCCCCCGCTTTGACTGCGCAAGACTTGACAGGCACGACAGAGGGTGTATTCTCAGTGTCACCAGCGGGTGCGTTCAATTACACCATCCCAATCAAGATCCTCGACGGATACAGTAACTATTCGCCACAAATCTCCTTAGTGTACAACAGTCAAGGGATCAACGGAATGGTCGGTATGGGTTGGGGACTGTCCAGTCTGTCATCAATTACAGCGGTAGGTCACAACCGATATTATGACGGATCAGACATATCAGGAGTGTCGGTCAGCCGCAATGACGCTTACTCCATAGACGGACTACGGCTGCTGCCCGTCTCTGGGACAAACTGGGAAGAAGGAGCGCATTACACCACGGAGGAGGAGAGTTGGAGTCTGATAAGCGTTGACAGTTCATTTGCGACAACTCCAAAATCCTTCCTGGTCAAGTCCGCTGACGGAAGTATTCGTAAATACGGGTCGGACACAGGGGTTTTCCGCTATCCCAATCCGGATGGAGATTCCGCCATAGGCTGGCTGATAGACTATCAGGAGGACATTGACGGAAATTATATCGAGTACGCTTATTCCTACAAGGACGGCATACCGTATATATCTGAGATACGCTACGGCGGCAACCGGCTCGCCGGTGTATTGCCTGGGCATGTTATCACGTTTGCATATGAGGCACGCCCAGATACATTCGCCCGCTCCATAAAGACCGTCACATATTTGTGCACACAAAGGCTTAAAAGCATCGTATGCGACGTGAACGGCAACGAATACCGCAGATACACCCTAACCTATGACAATACGTCCTATTACTCCCACTTAGTGACTGTTAAGGAGGCGGGAGCGGCGGGAGCGGCATATCCCGAACTAACATTCGAGTGGAACGGATTCCCTTCACTGACTCCTTCAGCCGCCAATGTCACGGTTGACGAGTCCGTACTGTATACGCCGTCAAAAAGCTACTATATATCGGGAGACGTGGACAACGACGGCGTATCCGAACTTGTGAGCATCACCCCGCGTCCATTGCAGGAAGCCAACAGCGTGGTACGCGTCTATAAGAAGTCTGGCGGCACGTTCGCATTGGACGGCAGCTATACCGCTTCGGGACACTACGAGTGGAGCGGACTTATCAGCAGCGCGTTGAGGGGCGGACTGCTGGCCCATATAGGGAGTGCCCAGTCCAATTCCATAGTAGTCCCCGTCTTAAGAACCGATATCGATGGCAATCACCTCATACGGTTCGACCTTCCTATGGAGGGCTACTCTTATCAAAACATCTTGAGCTATACGGATGAGATTCCAGCTTACACGATAGCCGATTTTGACAAAGACGGCAAGGACGAAGTCATATATGTTGAGAAGAAAGGCGTTGGAGACAATAAGATAAGCCTTGTAAAAATTGACTTCGACACGTCCGCCCAGAGTGCGTCCGACAGTGTAACGGACGTTTCGGTCTCTTCATGCGGCAACGGGAACATAAGGGACTGCCTGTCAGCCGACTTCGACGGGGACGGACTGGCGGACCTGCTTGTATTACTTGATGATTGCGGTGTCGTGCTGTGGAACGATAACGGCGTATTCGGATCCTACACCAGTCTCTCAAACATCAAGTACGCTGACACGATGCAGCCGTGCGACATCAACAGGGACGGAAAAACCGAGACGCGGACATACAACAAGTACGGTGAGATCAAGGCGAAGACCTCCGTGACACAGGCGACGGCGACCACATCCGCCTCATATATATATGACAACAAGCACCAGCTCATAAACGTGTACAGCGGGAACATACATACGGCATACACATACGACGACGCGGGCAGGCCGACGGTGTCACGCGTGGAGGTGGCGGATCCCGATAACGCAAACTACACATATTACATACAGACATCATACCTTTATGACGGTCCCGACCGTGTGATACAGACCACCAGCGCGATGGACGACGCCGTTCCAACGCTTGTTGAGAGGTACGGATACAGCAATGGATGGGAAACAGGCGTCTGGCTCAACAACCGCCTGGTGTGGAAGCTTGAGAGTGAGACGGACATGGGAAAGGTGTACAGCAGTTCGAATGGGATACGACGGACGCTGCACACCTACGACAACAACGGGCGGCTGACGTCATACGCCGCGTTCAGAATACCGAACAACAGCTCTCCGTACGCATTCAGCCACGACTATACTTATAATGAGAAGGGATTCCCCACAGCGATGGACGGCAAGACGCTGGCGTACGGCGCTTACAACCGCCTGTCGACGTATAACGGACAAAACTACACATACGACTTTAAGGGGAATATCACCATAAGCGGGGCGCAAGGCTCCGTCTCCTATGACGGTTACAAGCTGCAGGGAGTGACTTCTCCGAATACAGCAGTATGGGGGACAAGCGAGCGGACAATCCGCACTAACGGCAACAAGCAGCCTTACATGATATCCCAGTCGGACACGACTGCGGTGTTCCACTACGACGCGGATTGGAACCGCACGTCCATGTCGGTATATACGGGGATCGACTTGGAGGACTCGCTTGACGCAGACGGCAACCTGACGGAGCATCCAAGCGGATATTCTTACAATCGGATATATTGTGGAGACAGGTATGAGGTGTACCGCAACAGCAGGTTCGCCCCTATTCATTACTACTATGTGGGCGGAACGCCTGAGACGGCGTATGCGGTGGCGGAAATAAGCATGGGCATAGTCCACCTGTCATACATATATCGTGACATACAGGGAAGCGTCACCGAATTGATGGACTCCATAGGCAATGTCACCCATTTCTATTACGACCCGTGGGGCAGGCAGTGTGACAGCTCGCACACCCCGTATGCCAACGGCTATAATAATGGTCGGTATTTCATCAGGGGGTATTTGTCGCAGGAGTACTACGCCGAATTCGGACTACAGAACCTTAACGCGAGACTTTACAGCCCGCACATAGGACGCTTTCTCAGCCCCGACCCCCTTATTGATACGACTGGCGACGTATTCGGTTTCAACCCTTACATATACGGCAGGAACAATCCTTGCGTGTACGTTGACCCGGACGGGCGGTTTCCATGGCTGATTGTCGGCGCGGCTGCGATTGGCGGAACCATAAACCTCGCACTTAACAGGGACAAGGCAGACAACTTCTGGAAGGGACTTGGATTCTTCTCCATCGGTGCCGGAATGGGAGCACTACTGGCCACATGTCCGGCAGGTGTCGGCGTAATGGAAGGAGTCTCGTACGGCATACTGAGCGGTGCTTTAGGCGGTGGGATTGCCGGCGGACTTAACGCTCTCATCTCAGGAGAGGATGTCGGAAACAGCATCTGCAGTGGAGCTTGTTTGGGGGCGCTTAGCGGGGGAGTGTTCGGCGGCATCCGTGGCGCAATAAACGCAGGCATCTCCGGAAGGAACTTGTGGAATGGAGGACCTTCGGGAAAACCTGGAAGGGCACTTGAGGCTCTCAACAAAAGCGACGCTGTAGAGTCCGCACCGATGGCAACGCAAGAAATACCCGATATAGATCCCAGGACTCAAAACCATCATATAGTCTCTCCTATAAATAAACGATATCTACCAGAGTTCACACCTATCACAGATAAATATGCCCTCTCGCTGAAGGGGAAATGGAATATAGAACCCATCTCGGTCACATTCCATAATGGGAGGCACCCATATGCTTATCATAAGTGGATTCTTGATCAATTAAAGAATATTGATGCTGAGAGTAAGGGCGATAAGGAAATTTTCTTAAAGTTGTTTCAACAACAAATAAAAGAACCATTATTAAAACAGCCGGAAATGCTGGGCAAAGATTATTGGCTCAATCAATAAAAATATGTATTATGAAGAAAGCGTATTATAGATTGTTACAGAATAGTTATTATAAAGGAATGTCATGCGCCATTACTTATGAGAAACAAGATTACATCTGGGCGAGAGGGAAACTGACAGACCTTACCAATTTAAAGGACATGCTGTTTAAATATCCCGACGAACATACTGAAGTACAGTTTCTTCCACTTCAGGCCAACACGAAAGTTATGGATTGCTATTTAGTTTCGCAGGAGTTAAAGGATGTAATGATGCCCTTTGTCAAAGACTATGACGGCGTGGAGTTCATACCTGTACGCCTTATGAATCACCAGAATGAGATACACAGGTATTATATCATGCACTTCACACGTTATGAAGACGCTATAGACTATGAACACTCAAAGATATTGGACGGAATGGTATTGGTTCCAACTTTGAAAGCTGAACCAATACAAAATCTACACCTATTCACTATTCAGTCTGTAGCAGAGACTATTGTCTCGCGGGAACTGCGTCTTGCCATCATCAAGGCAGGACAAAAGACGAGTCTGATGTTTGACAAGGTTCGCTTGGATACAGATATAGTGGAATAAAAGTTCAAGATAAAAATCCAGTAATAGAAAAGCCTGCAATGTTTGGAAAGGGCTTTTGGGTAAATCAAAAAAATAATATATACATTATGAAGCAAATGTATTATAATTTAGCACAGAATCCATATCACAAATGTATGTCATGTGCCGTACCTTTCGAGAAACAAGATTATATTTGGGCTCAACAAGAGCCTAAGGATATTTCGTATTTGGAAAATATGTTATTCAAATATCCAGACAAAGATGTTAACGCACAGTTTTTGCCAATCCAATCCAATGCAAAAGTTTTGGATTGCGATTTAGTATCTGATAAGTTGTTAGACGTGATTTCACCATTTGTAAAAAGTTATGATGGAGTTGAATTCATACCAGTAAGACTGATGAATCATCAACAAGAAATCAGACCATACTATATTATGCATTTTACACGTTCTGAGGATGTGATAGACTATGAACACTCAAAGATGCTGAATGGTACAGTAATGGTGCCAGTACTTAAATCAAAATTGGTAAAAGAATTAAATCTATTTGCAATTAATGCTGTAAAAAGTACCATTATATCGCGGGAACTGCGACTGGCCATCATTAAGGCAGGGCAGAAGGAGAGCCTGATGTTTGACAAGGTTCGCTTGGATACAGATATAGTGGAATAGATGCCGCACGACAA
>CAZHZH010000053.1:0-14418 GCA_964537205.1 uncultured Bacteroidaceae bacterium | reverse complement strand
GCGGAGAGCAATCTTGACAGGGAACTATTCCTTTATAAGTTCGAGTTAGAGATAAAGACCACAATCATGAACAATCCGGCAATGCTCAGAAAGTGGTATTGATTAAATCATTAAACATAAAACAATCAATTATTATATGTATTATGAAAAAAACGTATTATGAGGAGTCACGGAAAGTTCTGAACCTCATTCACAGAATTATTCTCGCGGTCCTGTTGCCACTCGTGCCATACGCTGTGTATGCACAGGACAAAGGTGAGATAGAACGATATGAGTTTGAAACTGACCGAAGTGGGAATATCGTGAGGAAGATACCTGTATTTAAAGACACCTCAGTTAAAAACAACGAGGCTAAGTCCGCTTTTCTTGGCGTATCGCAAAAGGACGGGGTGACAGTCGTGCGGGTAAAGGTATCTGACAAACTCTGGGGTTCCACAGGAACATGCGTGTTACGGATATATGCGTCGTCAGGAGAAGTTGTAGCCGCATACCGCATAACGGAAAAGGTGTCGAGCGTCACGCTGAACAGTCTTGAGAGCGGGGTGTTTATCGCAAATCTGTTCGATGGCAATAAACTTTTAGAGTCAAAGACATTTGTCAATCGTCATGCACGAACATAGCGCGCGTAATCATATCGGGGCGGCGGATGGTTAGTGTGTAATGATTAATGGTTAATGATTAATCCGCGTCAATAATCACTACACATTAACCATTACACATTAAAATGTGATTCCAAAGAATCTTTTAAAACTTCGAAATTGCCGCCCCGACTCCGCGTGGCAATCTGATTTCCACTCAAAAAAACTCCGAATTGTTTTGCCGCATCACAAATTATCCGTAACTTTGCACCCGCTAACAAAGAAACCATGCGCTTGTGGTGAAATTGGTAGACACGCCAGACTTAGGATCTGGTGCTTTGCGGCGTGTAGGTTCGAGTCCTATCAGGCGCACATAATAAAGCGTCCCGCCATAGCGGGATGCTTTTATTATATGAATTCAAGCGACTATTTATCAAACTTATATATGATTAAGAATGGATTCCCGTCTGGATCAACTGACTTGATACGTTCCCTCAGATTCTGTATTTGAGCAGGGTGTTCTTTTTCAAAGTTATTGTACTTGTTGTGTCCTATCCAGTTATCATATATTCGGTTGGCCTCTATAACAGAATATATTCCGTTTTCATCCATGTCGACTACCCTGCCGAAACTGAAGAAATACTTACCTGTGTATGCGTCTAACGAAAAAGTTTTAGCCTTATATGCTGTCTTGTCATACGCAATAATGCGTTCTTGTCCTTTGTGTATGACCAAAGCCAATACCGACTTATCTGTAACTTGTATCTGCAATGGATTGGCAATGTATGTATTCTTTATACTGAATAGCCTCATGTCGTTTTGAAAGTCCTCATCCGACAATTCAGGACAGTTGTATTCGCCAAAATCATACACATAAACCGGCTGAGAGTTAATGCCGGAACCATATATTACACCGACTTCATTACTAAACTCCGTGATCATATATACAGCATCCTTACATTTTGAAAAAGGCTCTAAGCTGAGCGACATGTGGCTGTCAAGATTCCGGTCTATGGCTACGGCATGATTTACGATAGTGAAATCCTTGTCCATTACCCAAAAGTTATAAGGCTGCTCCTTATCTTCAATATAATTGGCTGAATATCCGACATACCCGCCAGAGTACTTAACAATGGCAAATAAAGATTTTGGCAGCGTTTTTGTTGTCAAAAGCCGTTCACCCATTCGGTCGTAAAATGAATAGTTTCTTGTCGAGCCTGCTTAAGGCATTTATTGTATGTGACTCCTCGTCAACAAAAAAATCATTTAATTCCATGTACTCGTTAGCACCATGTCCCCTGCGTGATATACTGTTAACGCATTTGCCCTCTTCTGTAAAGATGTGTATAGCGTTTCGTCCTTTATCAAGTATGTAAATCGTTGAATCCATCCACTCCACCTTATCAATTTGCGTTATATACACATTCGTATCCTGCAGTTGAATGATTTCAACGTCCTTGATAATTCCACTCTCATGTATGGAAGTGGTTTCATCCAAATTACATGTAATTACTTCAGTCTCGCTTTGCCGCTCAGTACAACTAAAAATAACTGCCAATACAACGATCAAAGTCTGATCTAATAGTTTAAACTTGACTCTCTTCATAAAATATACATTATTGCAATTTGTATCTTTGAAGTTTTCAAAGCAACGTCAGTAAATGTTTATTTCCAAAATGCGATTGGACAATATCGGTCTTGACATTTTTGGTTGCCTCCAGACGCACAGTCTGTTTTTGCATCACGAGCCGTATAGCTTGCATATCCATTAGCGTCGCACTTTAGAGATATCGAGCCCAATGAGCCAAGAGTCAAGACCACGGTCACATTAGCCTTACTTGAGATTTCATAAAAGCAATCACCATCCGTCCTAATCCAAGATGCGCCATCACTTGAGTCGTCTCCTGTCAATGCCTCAATATTCAGCATCACCAAGTCTCTCTCTTCGTCTGTTTTATTCTGATAGTTCACATAAGCACACAGCCCATCGCAGCAAACATTGCGACCGATATGATCGTTTTGATTTGTTTTCTTCCCATTAATCTTTAGTTTGAATTTTATTTTTGTTTTGATTTGATTGCAAATATACAAACTTCTAATATAACAGCCAAACAAAATATACATATTTTAAATACATGTATGGTCAAGTAGAGAAAGGGTTGCCGGAAATATAAATCATTCATAACTCATCGGCACGGCCTTTATTCATATACAAGTACCGGTTCAAGTATATCTGAACACGTTATTTGCTTTCCCCTCTCACATGGTCCGTAGCCGTCCTTTTTGACATGATTAAAATACTGTGTCAGATTCGACAGGTCGATTTCCGAGCCCACTTTTGCCGGTAATCCGTATAATTCATGTATTGCTTTTGCCTGTTTTGGCGTGGCGACTTTAAAAACGCAGCTATAATAATGCAGATACCATGCCGTCGTATCCACTTCTGTTATGGCGCCAACATCTTGTGTCAGCACAACGTCGGCTGCTTCCGACTCTTTGACTTGATGCGTTTTGCATCCATACAGGCACAGCGCAGGGCATACGACGGCCATGAGCAGTCCGCCCATTATTTGCTTGTTTGCCTTCATTGCGACTTTTATCATATATGTTATCGTATCAGTTATTTGGATTTCATCCATATCCGCTCTTATAGCGACTCTGCCAAAGTGTAGAGTTTCATGGAGTTTGAACCTTTTATCAGAATCGTGCGCTCCCTTATTTGTGCTGTCGGTATCGCCTTTTTCACTTCCTCGACATTCGCGAAGAACTTGTAATCAGGCGAGTCCGTGCCCTGGGCGCATGCGGCCCGGTGGAATTCCTCTCCCACAAACCATATCGTACGGAACTTGTACAGCCCGATCAGATTCAAGATTTTTGTGTGTTCTTCGAGGCTTGCACCGCCAAGTTCCTTCATGTCGCCAAGTATCAGCATCTTGTGTTTCGCCCTCATGAGGTGGAAATTGTCAATTGCCGCCTTCATGCTGGTCGGGTTTGCGTTGTAAGCGTCGACAATGAGCGTGTTGTTAATTCCCCTCACGAGCTGCGACCGGTTGTTCGACGGCTCGTATGCGCTGATGGACGAACATATATCCCCGGTTGAAAGTCCGAAATAATCGCCTACGCACGCCGCCGCAAGCACATTGTCCATGTTATACGCCCCGATGAGTTGAGTACACACTGTATTGCCGCAGTACGAAAAGTAAAGATATGGATCGCACCCGAGGAAATATCCGTTGTCACCATATTTGATAAGATCCAATCCGTCGGACATGCCCATCAGATACGGGTTGTTCTCATTAATGAACGCCTTTCCATGATGTTCGCGCAGATAGTCGTACAGCTCGCCCTTCGTCCGTATCACACCCTCGAACGAGCCGAATCCAAGCAGGTGCGCCTTGCCCACGTTGGTAATCAAGCCGTAGTTGGGTTCCGCAATCTCTGCAAGTGTCTTTATTTCGCCTGGATGGTTGGCACCCATTTCTATCACGGCTATTTCGTGCTGTCTGCCAAGCGAGAGCAAAGTCTTCGGCACGCCTATGTGGTTGTTGAAATTGCCCTGGGTATACAACACATTGTATTTTCTTGAAAGCACCGCCGCCACCAGCTCCTTTGTTGTAGTCTTGCCGTTTGTTCCCGTTATGGCAATCACAGGTATGTCAAACTGGAGCCTGTGATAGTTTGCCAACTTCTGCAGAGCCTGCAAGGCGTTGTCTACAAGTATGAAACGCCTGTCTGACGCGTCAGCATATTGCCGTTCGTCAACAACCGCATAACTGCAACCCTTGTCGAGGGCGGTTCGCGCGTATGCGTTTCCATCAAACGACTCGCCTTTAAGCGCGAAAAAGACGGAACCCTCAGGACAGTCGCGGCTGTCGGTCGTAACCTGGGGATGTTGCAGGAATATACTGTATAGTTCTTCTATCTGTATCATTGCTGTGTATATAAACAAGCACAAAGGTAGTAATTAATTAATAAAAAGCGGGCGATATTCGTTTTTTTTCTCTAACTTTGCACTATTCCTAACGGATTATTGTGTGGATATGAAACAAAACGCAGATTATACAATTAATGTAGGGGGCAGGCTGCTTGACCTCTCCACCCCATGCGTGATGGGCATAGTGAATGTCACTCCCGACTCATTTTACACGAGTGTATCTCCCGACGGGCAGGATTCACCAGGAAAAAAGATAGCGGAACTCGTCAGCAGGCATATAGAAAACGGAGCCGCCATTATCGATGTGGGAGGTTGCTCAACGCGGCCTGGCAGCGAGGCTGTCGATGAAAAGGGTGAATGGACGCGTCTCGCATTATGCCTTGACATCATAAGGGAAAGATGGGCCGACATCGTGGTGTCAGTCGACACCTTCCGCCCCACTATCGCAGAGCGGTGCATAAGGGAATACGGGGTGCAAATCATAAACGACGTCTCTGGCGGATGCGACGCAACGTTCGACACCGTGGCGAAACATGGCGTACCCTACATTTTGACGTTCAACGCCCCGCGCGACCCCGAAAACGACATCTGCAGGCAGGAACTCTTGTTCTTCGCCGAACAGGTGCAGCGACTCAGGGACAAGGGGGCGAAAGACATCATACTCGACCCCGGCTTCGGGTTCAACAAAACCCTCGACGAGAACTATGAGATATTATCAAACATGGAGAACCTTGGCATACTGGAACTGCCCGTGCTTGTTGGAGTGTCGCATAAAAGCATGATCTTTAAATTGCTCGGCACAAGTCCAGACGAAGCGCTCAACGGTACGACAATCTTGAACTTGGCGTCATTGGAAAAGGGGGCGAGCATACTGCGCGTACACGAGACCAGAGAAGCCATGGAATGTATCACCATATACAACAAGCTAAAGGAAACAAGAATCGGCCTCGATGGCAACAAGAACATAAACTCAAACAGATAACATGATACTTGACTTCGGAATAAAAGACATAATCGACATTCTGTGTGTAGCCCTCCTGCTATATTACATGTATAAGTTGATGAAGGATTCTGGATCACTGAACATCTTTTATGGCATACTGCTCTTTATTGTCGTGTGGATACTCGTGTCGCAGGTATTTGAGATGAGGCTGCTTGGCTCCATATTCGACAAGTTGGTCAGCGTGGGAGTGCTGGCACTGATCATCTTGTTCCAGGAAGAGATACGCCGCTTCTTCCTGACCCTGGGTTCCCACAGCCGCTTCAACTTCCTGTGGAGGTTGTTCACACGAAAGAAAAGCAATAAAGGCGTGAGCGAGGAGAACCCATCGGTAATGAAAATAGTGTGGGCGTGCGAACAGATGAGCAAGAACAAAGTAGGCGCGCTTATCATCATAGAAAACAACATGGCCCTGACCGACATAGTGAAATCGGGCGAGACGATCGACGCGGTTATCAACAGCCAACTCATCCAAAACATTTTCTTCAAGAACAGCCCGCTGCACGACGGAGCAATGATAATCAGCCACAACCGTATAGAAGCGGCAGGATGCATACTGCCCGTATCCCACGACATGAACATTCCCAAAGAGCTGGGACTGCGCCATCGTGCCGCGCTTGGCATATCACAACAGAGCGACGCTTTAGCGATTGTGGTGTCAGAAGAGACCGGCGCAATATCAATAGCCCGCAGAGGAGAATTGAAGCACCGCATTTCCACCGAGGAACTTGAAAGTCAAATAGCAGAAATAATATAACGATATGCGAACATTTTTTTTCACTGCCTGCATCATTCTTGCTACATCCCTGAATGCAGCAAAGCCCAAATTGCCGACAAAGGCCAAGATACTGGAGGACATGGAATTGGCCAACGGATACTTTATCAGCAAACATCCCGACGCAGGTGCGCCAACATACGTAAAGAAAATGCGTCCAAGCAATCTATGGACCCGTGGCGTGTATTTCGAGGGGTTGGTCGCACTTACCGACATCGAGAGGAAAGTAAAATCCGAAGCTTATGAGACAAACAACCAATACCTTTACGATTGGGCGTCCGCTCACGAGTGGGTGCCTCGCAACGGAGTCAAAACACGTGACGCAGACGATTATTGTTGCTGTCAGGCATACCTCGCGATGTATCAAAACGGACAGACCAATTCATACATGCCGACCATGCAATGTATGGACAATCTCCTGACAAACCGGGAAAGCGTAGGCGACTGGACGTGGATCGACGCAATACAAATGGGACTGCCTGTCCTGACCAAATTGTCAGTGATAAAAAAGGCAGAAGGAGACAACGCGTTCAACCGCTATGCACAACAAGGATGGAAAATGTATAGCTACACACGCGACATACTCGCCGGAGGCTTGTTCAACAAAAAAGAGGGATTGTGGTGGCGTGACAAGGATTTCGTACCGCCATACAAAGAACCAAACGGGAAAAACTGCTATTGGAGCAGAGGCAACGGATGGGTATACGCCGCACTCGTCAGAGCCATGCAAGACATAATGGGCATCGACGGATACGACGACCATCTTGACGACTATAAGGCGGATTACCTCAAGATGACCAACGCGCTCGTGAATTGCCAACGCAAGGACATGTTCTGGAATGTGAGCCTGCTCGATGAGAGCAACTATGGAGGCAAGGAACTGACAGGGACTTCACTGTTCGTCTACGGGATGGCCTGGGGAATACGCCAAGGAATACTCGACAGCAACAAATTCCTACCACTTGTAGCAAAGACGTGGAATGCCATGGTAAAGGAATGCCTGCACAAAGACGGATTTCTTGGTTACGTACAGGGAACAGGAAAACAACCAAGTGACTCCCAACCCGTAACATACAATAGTGAGCCAGACTTCGACGACTTCGGTTTGGGGTGCTTCCTTTTGGCAGGCTCCGAAGTCTATCAATTGGCCCAACAATAAGTAAAGGCGGACAGACATGATTAAGCCTATTAATACCATAACAATGTTGCTGGCGGCCCTGCTGATCGCTGGATGCGCAAACGACACACGCAAGAAACCCGCCGGCACTTATGTCACCGTACACAGCAGTCCGTACGAGCTGCTCATCGTCGGCGACAAAGATTGGCTTGGAACGACAAACGGCGCCGTGTTCATGGAAAACGTGAATCCCGACGTGCCCGGACTTCCACAGAGCGAACAAAACTTCAAGGCGATAAGTATCAACTCCTACGCTTTCAACAAGACCTTCCAAGCATTCGCAAACATCATCATATTCGATATAGACCCAAAATACACCAAGGCAGAAATGAAAAAGGCGCTTGACGTATACGCCCATCCACAAACGGTCGTATATCTGACCGCCCCCGACGGACGTGCAATGGCAGACCTGGCAGAAACAAACGGCGATAAGATAGTAGGTCTTTTCGTTGACGCAGAACTCAGGCGCGAACGCGGCTATCTCACAAAAATGCATAGCGACGCGGTCCTCAACCAATTGAAGCGGCAGTTTGGATGTACCATGTATGTCCCAAAAGATATTGACGCCATTAAAGAAGGGGCGGACTTTATGTGGGCCTCATCGCTCTCGGAAGAGAACCGGCTGAACATTTGCGTGTATTCCTATCCATTTACAGCCGACGAAGACTTCTCGAAACAACGATTCATAGCGCATCGCGACTCGTTCATGCAAAAAAACATCCGTGGCGAGGAGTTCGACCAATATATGAGCCTCAACAAGGACTTCGTCGACTCACGACACATCATGTACGACGGACACTTCGTGCAAGAAGTGCGCGGGTTGTGGAGGATGGAGAACGACATGATGGGTGGCCCGTTCGTATCATACACGCAAGTCGATACGGCAACCAACCGCGTGATAGTGACAGAAGGGTTTGTCTATGCGCCCGAAAAGAAGAAGCGCAACTACATACGGGAGCTTGAGGCGTCGCTGCAAACTCTCAAGATACTGCCACCAACCAGAAAAAGTAAATAAGCATACTTACGACTTGCACAAACATCAGACTAACGAACTTTCAGCATGTATAACTAATAACTTCAACTGACAATGAAATACTTAATTCCAATATTAGTATCGCTAATCACCCTTACGGCAAACGCTCAAAATATCAATCTCGCCGGAATATGGGAATTCCAAATCGACAGTTTGGACGTAGGGAAAGCACAAAAATGGTATGAGTCAAAACACTTCGACGACACCATTGAACTACCCGCCTCAATGCCCGAGCGCATGAAGGGCGACGACATAAGCGTAAAGACAAGATGGGTCGGCAGCCTGTACGACAGTTCATATTTCTATAATCCCTACCTGGCAAAATACCGAAAGCCGGGGAAAGACATGAAGCTCACTTTCTTCCTTACTCCAAACAAACATTACGTAGGAGTGGCATGGTATCAAAAGACTGTCAACATAGACAAAGTCGCCCCCAACAGTTCTTATACGATTTTCCTTGAACGCCCCCACATTGAGACTACATTATACATAAACGGGAAAGAAGCCGGCAAGCGCAACAGCCTGACCACCGCCCATCAGTACGATGTGACTCAATGGCTCAAGAAAGGCAAGAACACAATAACCTTACGCATTGACAACCGGCCGGAGACTGTGAATGTCGGACAAGACAGCCACTCAATAACTGATCAGACACAAGGTGACTGGAATGGCATCGTGGGATGCATGGAACTCCGGCAGACAAATGCCACACACATTACAGACCTGCAGGTATATCCTGATGTCGACCGGTCGGAAGCACTTGTCAAAATCAAGATAAAAGGCAGACCAAAGGCAAAGGTAGCTATAAACGTAAAGGCTGTACCCGAAGAAGGAAATTCCACCAGCTATTCCACCAGCACAACATCGCAATTGACATCTGACACCACACTTGTCGAGATTGTCATCCCAATGCGCGACGCCAAGCTATGGGATGAGTTCCATCCCAACCTGTACGATATGAGCGTTTCGATCTCAACAAAAAGAAACGCGACAGACACACGCACGGTGATGTTCGGCATGAGGAAATTCGAGATACGAGGCAAGATGTTCTATGTGAACAACCACGAGATACAGCTTCGCGGCACTGTCGAGAATTGCGACTTTCCGCTGACCGGATATGCCCCGATGGACGTGGAATCGTGGATGCATGTATTCCGCCGTTGCAGAGAATACGGACTGAACCACATGCGCTTCCATTCATATTGCCCTCCGGAAGCAGCGTTTATTGCGGCAGACAAGGTGGGATTCTACTTACAGCCTGAAGGACCAAGCTGGCCAAACCACGGGGTGAGACTCGGCAACGGACAGTTCATCGACAAATATCTTATGGACGAGACAATACGCATGTCGAAGGATTACGGCAACCACCCGTCTTTCTGCATGATGGCATGCGGAAACGAGCCGGCAGGCAACTGGGTCGCATGGGTCGGCAAATTCGTAGACTATTGGAAAACGGCAGACAATCGGAGAGTATACACAGGGGCTTCAGTGGGAGGCAGCTGGCAATGGCAGCCAAAGAGCCAGTACCATGTAAAGGCAGGCGCACGAGGACTTAACTGGTCCAACCGCGCTCCATCATCGACAGACGACTACAGCGCGGTCATTGGGAAAGTAGAGGAGCCATACGTCAGTCACGAAACAGGACAATGGTGCGCGTTTCCCAACTTCAAGGAGATAAGCAAATACACCGGGGTGAACAAGGCTCGCAACTTCGAAGTGTTCCGCGACATATTGAAGGAGAACGGAATGGGAAACCGCGCCGAAAAGTTCCTTATGGCATCAGGAAAACTACAGGCACTCTGTTACAAATATGAGATCGAACGCACCATGCGCACCCCTCAATACGCAGGGTTCCAACTGCTTTCACTCAACGACTACTCAGGACAAGGTACCGCGCTCGTAGGGGTAACCGATGTGTTCTTCGATGACAAGGGTTACATATCAGCGGCCGACTTCCGTGAATTCTGCTCACCAATAGTGCCACTTGCCAAAATTCCAAAATTCACATACAAGAGCGATGAAACTTTCCATGCCGACATAGTTCTAAACCAATATTCCGACCAGCCACTTAAAAACGCAACGCCGACATACTCCATAACGTCTAACGGCAAGACATTAAAAACAGGCGAATTCCCAACACGCGATTTCCCTATAGCAGGCAACCTCGAAGTAGGCGGCATAGACTTCAACCTGCATGATATTGATACTCCGTGCAAACTGACGCTCACAGTCTCCGTACCAAACCACGACGTGCGCAACCATTGGGACTTCTGGGTTTATCCTACGGAAGTCAAAGAAGATGCTGGCGATGTATGGATTACCGACCAGTTTGACGAGAAAGCGATGAACGTCTTGGAAAATGGAGGAAAAGTGCTGATTACCGCCGCAGGGAAAATTACCTACGGCAAAGACGTGGTTCAACAATTCACCCCTGTATTCTGGAACACCAGCTGGTTCAAGATGCGCCCGCCACATACCACGGGCATATATGTAGAGGCCGCACACGACATCTTCGACCTCTTCCCTACCGATTACTACAGTGACATGCAATGGTGGGAGCTTGTGAACAAGGCGCAAGTGATGCAGTTCTCTGAATTCCCTAACGACTTCCAACCGCTTGTACAAAGCATCGACACATGGTTTATCTCGCGCAAGATAGGAATGCTGTTCGAGGCAAATGTGCTGGGCGGCAAACTCGTCATGACGTCAATGGACATAACAAACGACCTGGACCACAGAGTGGCGGCAAGGCAGATGCGCGCCTCCATTCTCCACTACATGCAGTCTGACAAGTTCACTCCGGAATACAATATCGCCCCGCAGCTGATAACCGACTTGTTCACGAAGACCGCCCCTCCTGTAAATATGTACACCAAGGATTCTCCCGATGAGTTAAAGCCTAAAGTGAAATGAACGACGCTTGGGATAAATCGGGACCTCAGAAGCTGTCCAAGACAAGCATGGCCGACTTGACCGACCGGACTAACAGGCGCGGCGTCGGATGGGTCATGCTCGCCGTATTGTTTGTCATGGAGGCTGTCCTTGGGCTTCAAGGATTCTGCATGGCCGACGAAGGATGGAGCCTGAGCGGATACCAGCAGATATTCAACAACCCTGAGAGCGTGAAATACATATTCCTGTTCTACAACTCGCTGTGGATAGGTGGAATATGGGAATGCCTCTTCGGTTGGATGGGCATTGCGGGCTTTCGTCTGCTCGGCATATTGTTCATGCTGGCATCGTGGACGATTGTATACCGGTTGTTGCGCGACTATATCAACCACTACACAATATTCCTTGGCTCGTTGTTAGTCGCTTTGGCTCACAACTACGGAGTAATGGTATTCGACCACAGCAGTGTCACGGTGTTCATGTCCGTTCTGTCCGCTTATTTTCTTTTCCGCGCCTTGCAAAAAAGTTCCAGTCTTTACATGTTCGGAGCCGGAGCGTGCATAGTCGCCAATGTTTTTTCAAGGATTCCTAACATATCAATGCTTTCACTATTCCTGCTGCTTATACCTTATTATATGTATACACGCAAGGCTGGCGACACACTTAAATTACTGGGTACGGCAGTATTGGGGTTGGCGGCAGGAACAGCCGCCGAATTAGCGTTGATGGCGTCATTCGGGCATCTTTCAATATTCATCGACAACCTCTCTACAGGCATGTCGGCGGCTACGGCGGACGATAGTTCCCACAATATATACGCAATGCTCAAAGGGTATCTCATCTCATACCTGCAAATTATAAAGGACATCCTTAAAATCGGACTGCTCCCAGCCATTCTTTATGTCATTGTAAAACGAGGGAAGTTGAAATCAAAGGGTATGCACGTAGCGGCAGGAATAATCCTTGCCATAGCCCAAATTGCAATTTTCGCCCTATCATTCGACAACATGCTGTTTCTCTATGCCTTCACAAGCATAGTATTATTCCCTGCGCTCTACTACAAACGAGGTGAGAAGGAAGTGGTCTATCTGATCCTAATCGCGCTTATCATACTCTTCGTCCTGCCCTACGGCAGCGACTTCGGTATAAACAACATGGGCGAGAACGCCATTTGGATCGCCACCCCGCTCGCCATCGGCATTGCCGCCGACACGTTGAGGAACATTGACTTTAAGTGTCGGCACATAGGAGCCATTGCCTTTATTACATTCATCATGGTCTTTATCGTGGGGGACACATGGCACATAATGAACAACGCATACTTCGACGAAGGTCCTCGTTACGAAAAGCATTACAAGATCAACAATCCGCTTGCCACCACATTCACCAAGGAATCGTACGCCAAAGCCACCGACCATATATTGGAAGAGCTTAAACATTACGTACACGAAGACGACTACCTATTCTGCTTCCAAAGCCGTCCTATGCTGCACTACCTTACACGCACGCGCCCCTACATGTACAACCCGTGGCCATGGTCGTTCGATACCGCCGCCTTGCGGCTTCATCTCGGGCAGGCGGAAAGGCGCGGCGGAAAGTTGCCAGTACTCGTGCGCGAGAAAACACAGCTTATCGATTTCACCGCTCCCGACCCTGATTGGGACAGCGTCCATGCGACAGACAATTTTGGGCATAAGAACGCCAAGGTGCAAATCATACATGATTTCATACAACGCCACGACTACAAAGTAGTATGGCAAGACAAAAACTTCCAAATATTGTTACCACGACAAAAAACAGACGCAAATGAAAAAGATATCCATACTGATTCCGGCTTACAATGAAGAGCAGTCGCTTCCCTCACTCTATCCGCAGGTCAAAGCCCTGGCCGACTCACAGACAGGCTACGAATGGGAACTGCTGTTTGTCGATGATGGAAGCAACGACAATACGCTGCCATATATAAAGAAACTTCAAGAGACAGACAAACGAGTACGCTTCATAAGCCTGTCGCGCAACTTCGGTAAAGAAAACGCCCTGCTCGCCGGACTCGATGAAGCGACTGGTGATTGCGTGGTGGTGATGGACGCTGACCTGCAAGACCCTCCGTCTCTCATTCCGCAAATGATACGTTTTTGGGAAGAAGGATTCAAGGACGTATACGCACGCCGCCGCTACCGGGGCAGGGAGCCATGGTTGCGCCGTATTTTTTCATTGCTTTTCTATAGCATCATGAGCCACGCCACACGCTTTGACATCCTGCCAAACGTAGGTGACTTCCGGCTGCTCGACCGCATCTGCGTGAACGCGTTGCTCCAAATGCGTGAAACTGGACGCTACAACAAAGGACTCTTTGCATGGATCGGCTTTAGCAAGAAGGAAATCTTGTTCGACCGTGGCGACCGCGGCACAGGCAACAGCCATTGGAATTTCTGGAGCCTGCTTAATCTCGCCATCGACGGAATAACTTCATTCACAACCGCCCCCCTACGGCTCGCCACAATCATTGGTTCCATAATAGCTTTCGGCTCATTCTGCTTCCTCATTTTCTATATCAGCAAGACACTTATCTTTGGCGATCCCGTACAAGGTTTCACGACGCTCGTGAGCATAATACTGTTTCTCGGAGGAGTACAGCTGCTCACAATCGGCATACTCGGCGAATACATCGGACGCATCTACATGGAAACCAAGCACAGACCCAACTACATCATAAAAGAACATGGATGACATGTGCCGCCCTCATTGTCATGCGGCTCGCACTGCGGCATGGCAAGGGAATGTCCACGTACTGCAGGCATGCGGAGATCGAGAGTCAGCACTGAAAATCCACTCAGCTGAGGTCTTGGAATGACGAGGTAGCAGCGAGTATGGTCGCTGAACCAGGAGGTGACGAGCTCTTTAGTACAAGAAGAATGCCCATTCACTCATTGTTTGGCAATTGCCGTACAATCGTTGGGCAATTGCCGTACAATCGTTGGGCAACTGCCAGACAATCGCCAGGCAACTGCCAGACAATATACGAACAT
>CAZHZH010000052.1:0-20248 GCA_964537205.1 uncultured Bacteroidaceae bacterium | reverse complement strand
AAGCCTTCCTGTGCCGACGCTGTCAGACTAAGCGTCAGAATTGACAACAGCAGGAATGCGTTAATGTAGAATTTCTTCATACTGATTACGTTTTATATTAGTTAGAGTAAATTTCTATTCAACAATGCAAAGGTAAGCAAATAATTGAAACTTCGCAACTAAAGTTCAATTAAAATCAAAAAAAACACACTTTATTTTGTATTACTCATGTAAAACCGCTCTTTTCGATATTTTACCGCCTGTTCAAAGTTTCCTTACACGCTACTACGCCTCATTGTCTCTTTTGAAAAGTTAGAAGCCGGCAGTACGTTCGAATGTCATCACATCCATCTTGCCCGCGCTGCGGTAATTCGTCAACTTGTACACCACTTCGCTTCCATCACCCAGCGTAACGAACAAGGAGCGGGGACGCTCGCCTGCAAGGCTCTCGCCGTGCAATATTCTGTACCATGCGTTAACATACTCTTCATTCATTCGCGCGCAAATATATTTCCTGACCGTTCGGCTTTCCCGCAGGTCATTTATGAAGCGTGGAAGCAAGGCATGGCGTTTAAAGCACACACGGACGATACTGTCATCCTCCACTATCTCCTTTAAAGCGTTATAGCAGCCAAAGTCGCCGTCCTGTATTTCACGCTGGCAGTTAGGAGCATAAAACAGGATGTCATGGATTGACCTGCCGTCAAAATAATAATGTGGATGTATGTAGCCGACATTGAAGTGGCGGAGCCTCATCTCGCAGGCAAGCAACGCCCGCTCACGACGGCTCATACGTTTTACTTTCATCCATATTTGATCGTAATCCATGCGAAGTGTTTTAAATTATTGAAGACCGAAAGCCGGCAGGTTCCGATGCAAAGGTACAACAAAGAAAGTTAACTGCAAAGCAAAGTGCCACGAACTTTAAGAACGATCCGTGGCACCTTCCATTTCTTTATTTGGGAATGGGCTACTTCAGCTGATTGCCCGATTTCCAAGCGTCGCCCACCTTCTCACCAAGAACGCGGTACTCGTTCAGGGCGGAATCAAACGATATTGGCTCAAGCTTGCCCAGGTCGACCTTGCCGTCTGTGAGGATGCTTTCGTCTGCCAGCGTATTGACAACCTCGCCTACAACCCGCAACTCTCCCACCGATGTTTTCTCCATCTCGATGATCTTGCACTCAAGAGTCAGTGGCAGCTGGTCGAAAACCGGCGCGTCGACTTTCTCCGCCTTGGAAACAGTCCAACCGGCTTTCTTTATCTTGTCGGGTTCATGATTGCCCGACACGATACCCACGTAGTCGGATGGCACTACCTGGCTTTTAGTGGCGAAGGCCACAGTAAACGCCTTCTTCAGCTCCATGTTCTTCGTAGTCTTGTGCTGACTTAGATTCAGTGCTATATGCTTTGGTCCGCACTGTCCTCCCCATGCCACATTCATGGCATTTGGCACTCCCGCCTCATCATACGTACCGATGATCAGCACTGGCAAGGGAGTGATAACTGTTTTTACTCCTAAACTTTTCTTCATCTTGTCTTGTTATTTTTTTCGAGGAACACATGTTTCTTTGTTCGTTATTCATGTCTGATTGCCTCTATAGGGTCCATGTTGGCAGCCTTACGCGCCGGTATGTATCCAAAGAGTACTCCGATGACTACGCACACGCCGAATGAGAGGAAAATTGACCACGACGGCACAGTACTCGGCATTCCGAACAACGGAAGAATCCATTCTGACGCTCCAATGCCCAAAAGGACTCCGAAGACGCCTCCGGTGACACTGATGATGATCGACTCGATCAAGAATTGTATGCTTATCACAAAGCCCGTTGCTCCTACAGCCATACGCAGGCCTATCTCCTTCGTGCGTTCAGTGACTGATACAAGCATGATGTTCATGATGCCTATACCTGCGATAAGAAGCGAGAAGCCCGCCGCAATGCCGAGAATAAGCGTTACCGTATCCATCGTGCTCGACATCGTCTCCATCATTTCAGCCTGCGAACGTATCGTAAAGTCATCCTCATCGCCATCTTTAATCTTATGTGTGCGGCGCAGGATTCCAGTAAGTTCCTCTATGGCGTTGTCCGACAACTCCTCAGTAATGGCTGAGCATACTATAGAATTGAAATAGGTTTGTGCGGCAATACGCTTCATCACGCAAGTGTAAGGAGCTATAATGACATTGTCCTGGTCCATACCCCAGTTGTTATATCCTTTCGACTTAAGCACTCCGACAATCTTCATCGGTATCGACTTGAAACGGATATTCTTTCCCACAGGGTCTGCCCCTTCTCCGAACAGCTCGTCAACAATGGTCTTACCAACCACGCATACTTTTGCCGACTTCTTAATGTCCTCCTCCGTAAAGCATTCGCCTTCTTCAACCACCCATTGCTTGATGTCGAGATACTCGGGAGTCTCCCCATAGACCGTAGTCTGTGTGTTATTGTTGCCATAGACAACCTGTCCGCTTGCGGTGACTTCGGGCGAGACGTTGGTTACATACTTTTTCTCTTGCATGATTGTCTCATAATCGGCAATCTTCAATGTTTGCATATCCGAAGGGTCGAGTCTGACACCTCCACGACGCTCCGCTCCCGGACGGATGGTCAGCAAGTTCGTACCCATTGTGGAAAGTTCCTTGCGTATGCTTTCCTTCGATCCCTGTCCGATACTCATCATCGCTATAACCGCCGCCACACCGATGATTATACCAAGCATGCTCAGGAACGATCGCATCTTGTTGCTTGCCACAGCGCGCAACGACACCTTAATTAAGTTCAGTACGTTCATATTTAATCATCTTGTGGTTTAGGCAGTGAGGCGAGAGTCTCGGCCGCCGATTTGATATTCTTGTTAATTGTGTCCTCACGTATTTTTCCGTCACGCAAGTTGATATTGCGTGAAGCGTACTCGGCTATCTCCGGGTTGTGAGTGACGAAAATAATGGTATGTCCTTCCTTGTAGAGTTGCTGGAACAATACGAGCATCTCGAACGACGTGCGTGTGTCAAGGTTACCCGTCGCCTCATCGGCAAGTAACACTGCAGGGTCGTTGACAAGGGCCCGCGCTATGGCAACTCTCTGCATCTGACCTCCCGACATTTGGTTTGACTTATGGTAGAGCCTGTCGCCGAGTCCGACCGCTTCCAAAGCCTTCACTGCGGCCGCCCTGCGTTGCGCGGCATTGTACTTGCTGTTGTACATCAGCGGCAGTTCCACGTTTTCAACCGCCGTGGTGTTTGGCAGGAGGTTGTAGTTTTGGAACACGAAGCCGATCTTCTTGTTACGCAAGTGAGCGCGCTGGTTCTTCGACATTTTCCTTACCGGCACTCCGTCGAGGAAATACTCACCCGACGTAGGCGTATCGAGACATCCCAGCTGGTTGAGCAGCGTGGACTTTCCCGAGCCGGAAGTGCCTTGTATCGTCACGAACTCTCCCTCGTAAATCTTAAACGAGACGCCTCTCAATGCCTTGACTGTCTCTGAACCGACCTGGAAATATCGTTTGACGTTTTGCAGTTCTATTACTACCTTATCTTTATTTACTTCCATTCCGGTTACTTTGATTTACTGGTAGTCGAGCCGCTTGACTTGCTGCCGCTGCTTGAGCTACCCGACTTTTGGTTCTTGTTGTTGTTTCTTGGTCCTGGCATGAACGGATTGCTTGTCGTTGTCTCCTCTTCGGTCTCAGTCTCATTCAGTTCGAATTCGGTAATGACTTCCGTGCCTTCTTTCACTCCTGATTTAACCTCGGTGTATGTTCCGTTAGTATTGCCAATCTCCACAGGGATGGCTTTGAAGTTCTTGCCGTCACGCACCCAAACCTTATTATCCCCGTCGCAATCGATCACCTTCTCGTCGTCTTTCAAGAGCAGTTCGTTTGGCGTGAAGCGCAATGCCTTCGAAGGCACAGCCAAGACATCGTGCAACTCCATTGTGTAGATAGTCACGTTGGCAGTAAGCCCAGGCTTCAGTTTGAGCGACTCGTTAGGAGCCGATATGACGACCTCGTATGTGACGACATTGCTTTCCGTTGTGGCGTTTTGGCGTACCTGTGTCACCCGTCCCTCGAACACATCGTCAGGGAAGGCGTCGACAGTGAAAGTGACATGCTGTCCGTCCTCCACTCCTCCTATGTCGGCTTCGTCAATGTCGGCGATAACACGCATGTCGGTCAGGTCTTGCGCTATGATGAAAAGGGTCGGAGTAGTCATTGCCGATGCCACGGTCTGCCCTTCCTCAACCTCGCGTGAGAGGACTACACCGTCGATAGGTGACGTGATAGTAGCATATCCAAGGTTTGTTTGCGCCTTCTGCACGTTCTGCTGCTGAACTGCCACTTGTTGTACGGCCTGCTCATACGACAGGCGCGCGCTTTCATACTCGTCCGCACTCACAAGTCCTTTATTGTAAAGGGTCTTGTAGCGGTTGTAGTTCGCTGTCTGGTAGCTAAGATTGCTTTGATAGTTTGAAAGGGTGCTTTTAGCCGACGCCAACTCGCTGAGCAGGTTGGTCTTGTCAAGTTCGGCGATAATGTCGCCCTTGTGCACCACGCTGTTATAGTCGACATATATTTTGTCGATTATACCTGAAACCTGAGTACCCACCTCAACTTGGGTGACAGGTTCAATCGACCCGGTGGCGGTTATACTTGTCGAGAGGTCTTGTTTCGAAACCTGCTCGGTCTGGTAAGTCACGTTAGCCCCGTCAGAGCAAGCGACAAGAGTTGATAATGTGAGTGCGGCAATAGCGGCGGCACTGAAAAAGGTCTTGTTCATATATAATGCTTTTTATTTTTTTACTATAGTTCGATTTTGTTTCCTTGGTAGAATCTCAACATAGCCATGTTGTAGAGTGTGGTGTATTTTGACTGTAGCAGCTGCTGTTCAGCCTGCAAGAGGTTGTTCTTGCCAGTGGTCAACTCGATAATGTTCTTAAGTCCGAGGCGGAACTGCTCGCTGACAAGGTCGAAGCTCTCCTGCATACTCTCCACATTAGCCTTTGCGTATATGTATTGCTGTTGCGACGTGGTGGCGTTCAGCCAGTAGTTCTCGATTGTGCTATAGAGTGTGTTCTCCGCATCCTTCAGTTGCAGGTTGCTGTTGATATATGAGAGTTTCGCCTTCCTCACGCTGGTCAGGTTCGACTTCTGGTCGAATATTGGAATAGACAGTGAGATGCCGAGCGAGTTGCTCATGTTGTTCTTCACTTGCTTGAAGAACGACGTATTAAGTCCGCTGGAGTTGTTGGTACCCACGCTGAGACTAAGGCTCAGTGTCGGCAAATAACCAGCCTTCGCTATGTCAACGGCAAGTTTGCTCGATTCTATATTGAGGCGGCTGCTTTGTATCTCAGGGCGGAATGTAAGGGCCATATTGTACACGTCCACACGATCGGGAATTGCAGCGAGTACCGCCGCATCAGAAACATTAGTAGTCGATATGTCGAAATCCTCAGGACCTACAATCTCAAGCAACTGCTTCAATTGAAGCTTATAGTTTTCAAGTTGCGCCTTCGTGTTAACCACGTTGTACTGATCCTGTGACACCTGTGCCTCTAATTGCGCGAGGTCGACCTTTGCAAGGCTTCCTACCTCGACCATCACCTTGGCGCGGTCGCGCTGCTGTATAGAGCCTTTGAGAATCTCCTCGTTAACTTGCACTGCTTCGGTTTCGTACAGTATTTGAACAAAGAGCTGGGCTATCTGCTCTTGAATCGAGTTCTCGCTCTTCTGTATGTCAAGCTCCGACATGTCGCGTGTCAACTCACTCTGCTTGATGTTCTTAGTATTGCGTCCGCCATTCCAAAGAGTCATGTTCGCATTAAGTCCGTAACTGCCATTGTAGCTTGTGGTATTACGCGTGGTAGTCATAGTTCCGTTTGAGAGGTTGACCGTTGACTCACTGAACGGACGCCACGAACCGTTTTGATTTGTGCTGAAAGACAATGATGGGAACAACGCCGCCTTAGACTGGTGAACATCAAGTTGGTTTTGTGCTCTCGTGATTCGGCTTTGGTTGATTTGTATGTTGTTAGCCAAAGCGTAATCAATGCATTCCTGGAGAGTCCATTGCTTTTGGGCAAGCAAGCCGGTGCTTGCCATGAGACCTCCGAGGAGTAATAAAATCAGTTTTCTCATATATGTTGAATACAAATTATTTTCATCTCACGTTTCAGCCACGCCGGCTCATCATCCCGCCCATGGCTTTAAGAGGTAAAATGCTTATTCTTGGACTTTATTTGTTTTATATAGTTTAACCAACACCACTTTGGGAATTACTCATTATTGAACATCTCATGCGTCGTGTTTTATCAATAAAAAGAAAGCAGCCAGCCTATAAGCCGGGTTCTGTCATCAGGCAATGCCTGATTGTCTGTCATTTATCTTGATCGGATGTCACCATGCCGACTCTACCTTGCGGTAAGCGTTCTACCCTGTAGCTCGGACGAGCAATCCTCAAACGCTACTATACATGAACTTGCAGCTTCCAAGATGCACAGCCGGACGTGTCACCACGCCGCTGGCGGGCTCTTACCCCGCCTTCTCACCCTTGCCCTTACGGGCGGTTGTTTTCTTCTGCATTACTCGACCCTCGCGGATCGCTTCTATATTAGGAAGTGGAATGCTCTGTGCTGCCCGGACTTTCCTCTGCCATTTATTATGTCAGCGACAAACCGTCCGACTGCTTTCAGCGTGCAAATTTAAAAAATAATCGTACCCCCACAAAACAAAGCGACAGCGTTTTATTGTTTTTTTACAATAAGTACCGCAACTTTATATTGTTTTAATATCTTTAGATGTTGAAACATAGACATGGCGAGTAATAAAAATCAGATGAAAGGAGTTGTCTTTTCAGATTTTATGTTTATCTTTGCAACGTAAGCAGACATAAGTAGCCGTTGGCAATCAAAGGCAGCCTTATTACATTATATAATATTGAACTAACTAAACCATAAGACATGATGATTACAATTACCAAAAGATGGAGCTTCGTGCTCTTGTTATTGACACTCTGTGCGAGCCACATTACGGCTCAAGAGACATTCAGCGGTTATGAAGTGGCGCGTGAAGGCGCATGGTGTTGGTTTGCCGACCCGCGTGCAACCCACTATGAAGATGCCGTTGCAAAAGTGAACGTATCATGGATTGGCTATATCGACGTTCATGGCAATATCAAGGCTATGCAGGTGGACTTTGTGACAGGACGCAAGAACGAAGTGCTTGTGAGGAGCAACTTCCAGCCCGATGACCACAACAACCCTACGTTCCTCGTGCTGCCCGACGGACGCGTTATGATTTTCTACATGGAACATACCGCCGAACCACGTTTCTACTATCGAATCTCCGTAAATGCCTACGACATCACACAGCTGGGCGAAGAGAAAATCATCACCGTAGCGAACAACACGACATATCCTTCGCCATTCATTCTGAGTGATGATCCTACTCACATTTATCTGTGCTGGCGTGGTATCAACTGGCATCCTACCATCGGACGGCTCACAATGCCTGACGAAAACGATGACTGCTCTTTTGATTTCGGACCTAAGCAAATCGTTCAGAGTACAGCCGCCCGTCCTTATGTGAAATACCAAAGCAACGGGAAAGACATAATTTACCTGACCTACACAACAGGACATCCAGACAATGAATACCCGAACTGGGTGTACTTCAACACCATTGACATCAATGCAAGTGGAACGGAAGGTCCGATTCTTAGGGACGTAAAGGGCAACCAGCTGTCAGTCATAGGCAACGGTCCTTTCTACATTTACAAGACATCAGACTACAAGAACAGCTATCCGCTAACGGTAGTGGACGCTCCGAGCAACTACCGTGACTGGATTTGGCAGATCGCAACAGACGGCGATGACAATCCAGTAGTGGCAATGGTACGTATCAATAATGCGAAAACGAGTCATGAGTTCTACTACGCACGCTGGACAGGCAGCGCATGGAGACTTACCGACATAGGAAACGGAGGCGGTTCGTTCCATGGACAGAACAGGGAGCTGTGCTATTCATCTGGGTTGGCTATCGACCCAGATACAGTCAACAATGTATATGTATCGCTGCCAACCGCAAATGCATCGGGTGCGAATGTGTATGAACTATGGAAATACGTGTTAGACGATGCGGGTAATATCACTGACAAAAAACAACTGACAAAAAACTCCTTGAAGAATAATGTGCGTCCGTTCATGCTGCCAGGGTCGGCACAATCGCCTCTGCGTCTCTGCTGGATGTACGGTGACTATACATATTGGTACAAGACGTACCCCACAGAGTTGCGCTCATATTGGAAGCTTCCAGAAGAAGCCGTCGACTTGACCAACGGACAGTTGAAAACGGGAACCATGAACAACCAGGTCATGGCAGAAAGCCAACAAGTGGAATTGCTGGAAGGAACGAGCGACGGGGCATTCACCGTCAGCATCTCTCCCACAATAGCTGTCAACCCATACAGTGGAGAGTTGCTTCACATCGGTTCAAATCTCACATTTGGTCTCAATGCGAACCACTATATCTACGCGACAGTGAATGGCACCACATATACAAGTGCCACGCAATTGTATACAGCGGACACACCTTCGACCTACTACAACTGCCCTATCACACAACCTTGTCTGACACTAACTTACGACGGCAGCCGACTCACCATCTATCGCAACCACCTCATCGAAATGATTGTTGATGCCGGAGGTCTTGTTTTAGGCGATGTGTCGGTAGGGGGATTCACAGGAAGCATGGGTAGCTACTCCATCTACAATCGCGCACTCTCGCAAGATGAAGTACGCCGGCTCGTAGTGCAGAGCGGGCTGTCGCAAATAAGTGTTCCGGGTCAAATTTCCACAGACGTTGTCCTGCCTACAAGCATCAGTTCGGGAGCCGTCGTCACATGGACATCGAGCAATGAACAGGTATTGGGAAGTGACGGCATCGACCACTTTCCTCCAACCGCGACAGACGTGACTTTAACAGCAGTGAGCGGGACGGACACGCTTACCTTCCAAACCACGGTACTGCCGCGTGACATCAAAAACAATCTGATGCTTAGTTACGACTTCGAAACAAACGAAACCTACGAACAGGATGGTGTCACACAAGTAAGAGACTTGAGCGGAAACGGACGTGACCTGGCCGTAATGGGAAAGGCGACCATCGACGGAACCCTGAATACGACGACGAACACAACCACAGGATTCAGCACGAATGGATACGCCTTGGCACCTTCACACCTAATCGACAGCTTGCGCAGCTATACAGTACTGCTGCAAGCCACGCCCAAGAGTTTGGATAAGTTGCCACGGTTCTACGACTTCGGCGTAGGTGC
Source organism: uncultured Bacteroidaceae bacterium (assembly GCA_964537205.1). Taxonomy (GTDB): domain Bacteria; phylum Bacteroidota; class Bacteroidia; order Bacteroidales; family Bacteroidaceae; genus Colivivens. Next base: position 10,926 of record CAZHZH010000052.1, on the reverse strand, counting down.
GTCAAACAGTTTCTTCCTCCGTGCCAACGCTCTTTCGGCAGGAATCAAAATCAACGGCGGAACGACCACGTTAGTTACCTCCTCAACAGCATTGACGGCCGGTACTACTTACAATGTAGCCGTGACATTCAACGCCGCCGACCATCTGACAACCATCTACATTGACGGCGAAGTCGTGGCAAGTGGGACAAACAACATGAGTGAACCATACCAACTGGCAGCTAACGGAACGGATTCACGCAACTACATAGCGCGCACACAATGGTGGCAAGACAACACAGACAATGCCGACTATATCGGGACGATTGACAACTTCCGCCTTTACAACATAGCACTTACACAAAACGAACTGTCCGCCTTGCAGGGCTATGAGGTACACGAAGGTGATAGTACACTTATAATTGACCACACCGACTCAATTGCAAATCCCGGGTTTGAAGCTTCTTACAAAGTATTGGAAAACTCAGGCGTGTCGTCTGACCGTGCGATTTACGTGCCGGAAGGTTGGATCACCAACTACCAAAGTGGCAATGAGAACGACATGAGCGTCCTGGGACCAACCGACCTCTACGGAAATCTCTTCACCACCCCACTCGACGCACGTTCGGAACAAATGGGAAGTCAAACATATCTCATCCGGCAAAAGTGGGGAACTTCGTCCATCGGATTCAGTCAGTCTCTGAACGTGCTGCCTCCTGGAGCCTACGAGCTGATAGCCGAAGTGTGGTATTCGGGAGGGACAGGCAGCAGTCAGCTTCTGGCTGCTCCCCAGCAATCAACCGCCCAATCCCTATCAGTAACAACGTCAGCCGCAACGTGGCAAACACAGAAACTGCCCTTTACCCTCAATGGCTACGAAACGCTCAGCATCGGCTTCTGTGCCAAAAAACTAACGAATGGTACAGAGTCATTCTCAGGATTCGACAACTTCCGCCTGATTGACGTGACGGCACTGAAAACCAAGTCCGCCCTACTAAGTCTGCTGTCCGACATCACATCCGCAGCAAAGGTCAAAGGCAACACTTCAGACAAGACTTTAGAAACAGCCATTTCGGCTGCTACCAGACTGTCTGAGACTAACACTTGGGAAGAGGTATATGCCGCTTACATCACTCTACGTGACGCCATCACCAATTCTACTACACCAAATGCCATCCATGGCGTTACAGATGATGACGAATCGTCCGCCACACCAGAATACTACGATTTGAATGGCCGCCGCATCAGCAAAGCCGCTACATTCCGCGGCATCTACATCGAGAAACGAGGAGATACCGTAACGAAGAACTTAAGGTGAGCTTTATGAGTACTTCCTCGGATAGCGGAAGAGGATGCACAATATGACTGCTATGCCAAGAGCCATTGGATAATAGGTATACTCCACTATATCAACGGGCGACACATTGGCAACAGAAGTCTGTGTAGCTAACAGCACCTTTTTAAGTTCCTCATTTGCAAGTCCTGTTGCGATAAGCACTTGTGCGCCGTAAGGAAGCAGGCCTTGCGTAAAACACGAAACAGTGTCGAGAATGCTTGCGGCCTTCCGCTTGTCAATGTTGTAGCGAAGTGATATGTCACGGGCGATAGAGCCAGTCGTGATGATGGCTACGGTGTTGTTTGCCGTACATACGTTCACAAGACAGACCAATGCGGCTATGCAAAACTCCGCGCCGCGTTTGCCATGAATTCCCTTCGTCAGTTTCGAGATGATGAAGTCTATGCCTCCGTTATACCTTATCATGGCAAGCATGCCACTCGCAAGCAGAGTAACTATAATCAGTTCACTCATCCCCATCATACCGTCAGCTATACTTGTGAACCATCCGAACAAATCGTATTTGCCTTCTGCCATGCCGATGCATCCCGAAATCACAATGCCCAGTGTAAGGACGAGAAGCACGTTCACGCCGAACACTGCCGTAACTATCACTATAATATAAGGTATAACCTTCACGAAATCCACCTCACCTATATTGGATGGTGCGGGAATGTCCCTCCCCATGAAACCATATATAAGCAGCATTACGAGCGCGATTGGAATCACGATACGCGAGTTGACCCTGAACTTGTCACTCATCCTGCATTGTTGGGTCTGCGTGGCCACTATCGTGGTATCACTGATGAACGAGAGGTTGTCGCCGAAGAAAGCTCCTCCGACAACTATGCCCAACATGAAGGGTACGCTGATATGAGCTTGGGCGGCTATGCCCACAGCCACAGGCGTAAGTGCGGCAATCGTTCCAACTGATGTTCCTATTGCCAAGGATATGAAACACGACGCGATGAAGATGCCTGCGAGAATGAGGGAATGCGGAAGATACGTGAGTGTCAGGTTCACGGTGGCATCAACAGCTCCCATGCTCTTTGCCGATGATGCGAAAGCTCCTGCAAGCAGGAATATCCACAACATGAGCATCATGTTCTTGCTGCCTGCGCTCTTAGAGAACACTTCTATCCTCTTGTTTATACCGCCTTTCGTAATTGCCACCGCGTAGATTGCCGAAATAAGGAAGGCGACAGTAATAGGGACTTTATAGAAGTCGTCAAGTATGATACTCGTCACAAGGTAGAGGCAAATGAAAAGCAAGAGAGGTGACAAGGCAAGAACGCCCTTCAATGTAGGTATCTGTTTTATAGTGTTTGTACTCATTACATCTGTAGTTGGTATATTGTAAACTGTTGCGTCATGCAAATTTACAAATAATTGTGCCAACATAAAACACCGTTTTTTATTTTTTGCTACTTTTACACTCTCAAATCACGATTGTGATGGTATATGACAGATTCAAATGCACTGCGGCAATAGTTCTGCTTTCCACCTTGGTAGCGACCGGCGGATGCAAACACGAACAACCCCCGCGGCTCGGCGTGTTCAATACTCCAGGGGCGGACAGCGGCTTCGACCTTGAAACCATACAACAAAACGGGGAGCTCATCATACTGACATTGTATGGTGAGAAGAGTTATTTTGAGTATTATGGCGAAGGATATGGTACGCAATACATGCTTGCCGACAAATACGCGCGAAGCATCGGATGCCAACTGAGGGTCGACGTCATGCACAACGCCGCGGAACTGAAGGAGCGACTGCTCTCAGGCGATGGAGACATTATAGCCTATGGCATGAGTCCCGATGACAGTCTGGCATCCGACTTCTACCTGTGCGGTCGCAAAGAACTTACGCAATTCATCGACAGCCTACACCCAATAGCATGGCTCGTAGACAAGGACAAGCCTCATCTTGCCGAGTCACTCAATAAATGGATGGAGGACAACCACGACGAGTTCCTTGCCATGACTACTATCAAGGTGACCGACGACAAAGGACGTGTTTACCCAACACGCCGCCACACGTATAGCCCGATACTCAACTTGGCCAAGGGAGAGATATCACAATACGACCACCTGTTCAAGAGATATTCATCAACATGTGGCTGGGACTGGCGGTTGCTTGCCGCACAAGCCTATCAAGAAAGCGGATTCGACCATGAGGCTGTCTCGTATATGGGAGCCCTCGGACTCATGCAATTAATGCCACAAACGGCACGAAGTGTCGGGGTAAGCGTAGCGTCCGCCTTCGACCCTGAGGCCAACATACGTGGAGCGGTCCGCCTCATATCCAATCTTGACAGGCACTACGCGCAGGTGCGCAACCCGAACGAGCGAATCAAGTTCATTCTCGCGGCATACAATGGCGGTGCTGGTCATATCGACGACGCACGTTCCCTCGCCTCAAAACACGGGAACGACCCCGACCGCTGGACAGGAAGCGTCGACATGTATGTTCTGCGGCTTAGTCAGCCCGAGTACTTCAATGACTCAAACGTAAGGTATGGCTTCATGCGTGGAACAGAGACATACAACTATGTGGTTTCCATAATGGAGCGTTGGAACTCATACAGGCAGAAAATAAAAGACTGACCAGGGAAACCCCGGCCAGCCGTCAAACATATATGTTCAATAGAATTTAATGCTCAAAATCTAAATCCGACAGTACACATTATCTGGTTCCTGTCGTTGTTTATCTTTGTCGGTTGGATTTGTCCCATATTCTCCACTCTGTCATAGAAGCCATAGAAATCTCCCTTGGTAGTAGAATATTGGTACGCCAAGTCAACATATCCGCCTTTATATCTGTACCCCAATCCGAAAGTGATGCGGTTGGTTTCCTTCCAGTTGGTATAGTCGGTCTCCGTAAGAGGGCTGTCGTAGTCAAGATACTTGAAAGCGGACTTTTGGAATGGTGAGGAAACGAAATTGTAACCGCAACGTATGCTGAATGAATTGCTCGGCTTGACTTCCATCCCCACTTTGAATGTATGCTGTGTACGCAAGTTGTCCTTTATATACCTGTTCGCCTGACGCAAATACATGGTCTCGTGACCGTCGATTGAGTAATGCCCTGACGCAAGATCCTGGAACTCATACTCGGCTCCGATAGCGAAATAATTGCCGACAGTATATCCAAGGCTCGCCCCGAACTTCCACGGCGTACGGTAATCATAATCATACGGGTCGTAATTCACCTGACTCAAATATGCGTCGTTCAAGTACAAAGTCGAGCCATTTGAGTCGGTCATCTTATACCATGTAGGGGTATGCACCATCAAACCGAAGCGGAAAGGCGAGTTGTCGAAAGGACGGCAGATGAAACCAAGCTTTACATCAAAACCCGAGCCGTCAGTCAAATACCAGTTGCTGAAGTCGTAAGCGTTGTTGTCGGTACCCAGTTCCTCATAGAAACTCTCACGGTTGAAATTAATGTCATACACTCCGACCGACAAACCTGCGAAGAACTTATCCTCAAAATTGAAAGACAAGTTGATGTCCGCCTGGTCTATGCCTCCGTAAGTGGACTTGCGGATTGCCGCGTCTTGGGCTGCGACTCCGTCATATCCATAGAACTCACTGCCGTCGTCCGAGTAGTTCTCCAACAGCAACCCGTTGTTGGTCTGGTTGCCTATTTGTGTGGACATTGTCGGCAAGGCTCCGGCAAAATAGTTATTGTCATCAAAAGCCCCCGCATTCCAAGCATTGTTTGCCATGCCTGCAATCTGATAAGTTTGCGAATAAACGCCGTTAAGGTTCTCCACATGATCGTTTTGGTTGTACAAGAAGTTTTTGTTCTTAATGTAGTTGACACCGAAATTCACATATTTGAGAGAGCCCGCGTCGTCAAGCTTCCATGCGAATACAGCGCCACCGTTATCAATCGACATGCGTGTTCCGTCATGACCTAAAACACCATTATCGCCAACTACCGCGCTGAACGTGAAAGACGCGTCAGCCTTTCTGAACATCGCCGTACCGGCCGGATTGGAACTCATGACAGATATGTCACCTCCAAGCGCGCCCAAGGCGCCACCCATTCCTACATATCGCGCAGTTCCGTTAAGGTCGTTTGTCGCGAAGTTGGCCGCGTCATACGAGTCCTGTGCATAAACTTGTCCGCAAACTGCTATTGCAGAAGCAAGAACATATATCTTTCCCTTCATAATATTCACTTTTATAGGGTTTATTATTTCGTAATTATGTATGTCGTCTATCGGCGGCCTGTGCCACCGCCACGTGAGCCTCCGCCTCCACCGAAGCTGCCGCCTGATCTGCCACCTCCGCCGAAGCTGCCGCCACTAAAGCCGCTTGAACTACGGGTGTTGGTGTAAGTCGACGTACTTCTGGTTGGTGTAGAAACAGAACGCGTGGTATTGGTGTTTGTTGTGGTAGAGCGCGAGTTGACAGTTGTGTTGCGGGAATTGTTCTCACGTGTGTTCACAACCCTTGTGTTGCTCTGCCCGTTGCGTGTATTCTGAATTTGGCGTGTAGTCACACCCGTACGAGTGTTAGTGGTGTATCGGTTGTCGCGTGTGTTGTTTACGGTCGTCCTCGTACTGCTCTCACGCGTGTTGTAACGTACGCCGTCGTTGGTAAAGCTGCGAGAGTTGCGATTCCTGTCTTGCGAAGTAGCGCGTGTGGTCAATGTTCCAGTTCTTCCATTATTCCGCGTGTTGATTGTCCTGGTAGCCGCCGTCGCTATGTTGCGTGTTCCATTTGCAGAATTAAAGGCACGGGAAGCCGCACTGTTGTTCGAACGCGCTATGAAACGGTTGTCTGCAAACCGTCCCGGTCCGAAACCTCTGCCAGTGTATCTGAAACCTGGACCATGACCGCCATGCCACATCGGACCGAAGCCCCAATCATGCCATCCATGAGGAGCATAGCCCCAGCCCCATATCGGGCCATACCATGCGTCCCAAGGCCGCCATGCCCATCCATAGCCCCAGCCCCATGACCAATAGAAAGGATCATAGAAGTAGTCATAGTACGGGTCATAAAGATAATCATATACGCCCCAATCGTACACCAAGTCCCAATAATACGGACTACTCAGCGCGAAGCCGAAGCGCGGGCTATGAAATATGAGAATCCTGCGGGAATAAGTGTAATCGTTCTCCGGATCGTCCATGTCATAGTCATCTTGTGACGAGCTTACTGATTCCACTTCACCAGCTAAAGAGTCAGCGTACAGTGAGTCCGATCCGCCGTCTGTCTGCCATGAGCCTCCATAGTTGCTGTAACGGCGATTGTACTCATCGTCACTCCTGCTGTTATTGTTGTACACTTCGATAGAGGGAGCCTCCGAAGTTGTTGTCGTACCATTCCTTGAATAACGATAGTTTGTATTCGACTGGCGGGTACTTGCTGTACTCGTGGTGCGACTTTTCTTCTCTGGAGTGAAGTAAAGGTCATCATCATCTTGTGCCTGCACTGTGAAAGTAGTGAACAGTGCCAAAGCTAATGTAAAAAACAACTTATAGTTCATACCCTTTTGATTTAATGTGTCTGACATCTAATAATTCACATTGCAAAGATAATCTTTTGAACTCAAACAAACCGAAACAAATCCCTAAAAAATATAGGAAATTCCCTATTAACTACTGAAATCTCTGATTATTGGCAATGCGAGCATGTCTTATCGTCATAAATTATAAGACAATAAAAATAGCGGGGAGGAGATGTGATGAAACTCCGAGTTAATAAGATTTGAGGGTTTGCGCATCTTTGTAATCCACCGACTCTAAGGTTACCCTTCACAGGGCGTGGCCCGCCATCGATACACAAAACATTCTCGGTTTTTCAATATAATTTGATGAGTATCCCAATCGATCCTTAATCCCCGCTATGTTTTGGTTCTTGTATTCTTCACTGCAAATATAGTGGTAAACTTTCAAACCACAAAATATTTTAGATATTTTTTTTCTTCGCGTTCCGTTTGCCTCATTTATTTGCCTCGCGCGGTCTGTTTTCACTCATTCTGTATGTACTCGTACACCCCCAATGCGTCTTGCGTATCGACAACGCCGTCCGCGTTCGTGTCCTGCGGTACGTACGCCCGCCGCATGGTCGTATTCTTTATGTAGTCGTATATGTTCAACACGTCTTGCGTGTCGGCACTGCCATCGCCATCCACATCGGCGAACTTGCATACAGAAAGAGTTACTGTTCCGTCCTCGTGCTCGACGATGTTTGTTATTGGCTGATGCAAATAGCCAGACTCTGTGTATACAGGCTGCTCGTTTGAGAACAAGGCGGTCCTTCCTGTCAGTCCCGGGAACGGGTCGCCCTGGGCAGAAGCCACCCACTTGGCATAATCGCTGTCGGTGTCTACAACCATATACGACAAAAGCTCGTCGTCCGCCGGCACAATAGTAAGGTATTGATGAGTGTGACTCACATTCACGATGTTGCTTTTCCAACGGCTCGGCAGATAGTCAACATGCATCACAAGCATTCCATGACGCTTCGAGTCTTTCGTGCCACGGGCAATATAAGTGTCCCATCCTGTATTTTGACGATTCTCAAGTACATAATACTCATTCGGATTTTCTGAGTTTACTATCTTGTAGCCGCAGCCTCCCTCGCTCATCGGCAGCAGTCGCAACGCATACTCCTTATTATATTCCAGCTGTTCCAGTTGCCTCCATCCCATAAAATCCTTCTCGTAGCCACTATAGCCGCAAGGATAAAAGGCGTCGTCACAATAGCAACCGGCATCCATCAAGTCCCAATAGTCCAATCCGTAGTTGTCATTTGCCGTATCATAAAGGTCTGGCAGTCCCAGTGCATGACTCATCTCATGGCACATCACCCCTATTCCGTCCGCCTCGCCTCCGTAGAGTTCGTTGCACGCCGCGTAACACGAGATTCTCGTTCCGCTGATAACGGCCGACGTAAGCATCTCTTTTGGCCAAATCGTATTAGGGTCGGTTTGTGCGTTCTCGCCTTCCCCTGCATAAATAAAGAACACCATGTCAACCGAACCATCACCATCATTGTCGAACTTGTCCCAATCAGCATACAAGGTCTTTGCTTTGACCACTGACTGGTTGAAAAAAGCGGAAATGTTCACGTCACGCCTTGCGCCGCTATTGCGTCCGTAATACGCATAGGCGCTGTCGAGAGTGACGGGTCCGATAATTTCAAATTCAGGGAGGAACGCGCTGTCGCTTTGCTCCACGAAATAGTCTCGAACAGATCCATAGTTTCTTGTCGCTGAATAGCGTGTGCCGTCCATATTGCCATTGCAAAACTTATTGTAGTAATTGTTGACCGCAGGCTCCGCATTGGCAACTGAGAATTTGAGGTCGGAAAACTGTACCAACACCACTGGGATGTGCGGACTGCCTATAGACTTCAACGGGGCAGCAGCCTGACTGCCCACCCTTCTTGCCGCGCCTTCGCCACTGAATCCACTTGGAGGCATACCATTGTCGTAGGCGGCATCCATTATCCAACCGCTTTCCCGCTTGCTGTCGGTAAGGGAGCCACCAGCTAAAAGACACGCCTCTCCTTGCTTGCCAATGCGCCTGTCTCTTGGCGGTATGTCGGCCGACGCTGCGAGCGCGCAGCAATATATCAACACATATATTAATACTCTTTTCATGCAATTATATTTCTTGATCCTATGTCTGACCGGAACAGCCGTGTACTTTCCTCAAACTTTGCCTTGCATCTCCTCAAAGTGCCGCCGCAACAACTCCACTATCTCTACCGCCGATTGCGCAGGTTCCACAATACGTTCAAGAGGGCAACGGTCGTCTCCTTCTTTTATTATTATCTGGTCTGCAAGTACACCGTATGAGTAGCTAACGCCGTTATCGTCCAACAAAGTCACGGCCTTCTTGCTCAGCACTTCGGCGTAGACTTCAGCCACACCGCCGAACGCCATCATTCCAGCCGCGGCCTTGCCAACGACCTTGTCGGCTATGACCGCCCCGCGAAGTGTTTCCGGCTCTTCGTTCAGGAGGTCCTCAAGATCGCGCACGCCTTTCTTCCAGAACAAACGAATGTTCCCTTGCGCGTCTTCGAGTACAAGGGAACAATTCTCGCTATGCAGTATGTCTATGAGTTTATTCAGCGGCATTATTCCTGCTCGTCACTTTCAACAATGCCCAAACACCCACTACTTGCAGCAATATACCTGGTATGCCCAAACGAACATCCTGCAAGGCGGATGACAAACTGCCCGTGATAACCCACTCCGCTAATGAGCCGACGACTTGGTATGCGACGACAGCGAGTGCGATATAGGCGATTGTGGCCTTACGGAAATGTTGTGCGACAAAACCGGCGGCCAAGGCAAGGACAATGCTTTTTGTAAGTATTGCCGCAAGCATGCCTGTAGGAGGCATCCCGAACAAAAGGTTGTTGATCAACGGCGAGCATACTGCAGTCAACAGTCCGACCGTATATCCATACTTGTACGCCCCGAACAAAGTGAAGAAATATATAGGGAGGAAAATGAGTCCGCCTTGTGGAACAAGGTGGCACAACTGAGGCAAAATGATATTGCCTGCAACGAACAGAGCTGATATAAGATATGTCTTATACTCTGAATAGCTCAATTGGTATAAGCTTGTACTTTCTACTTTTTCCATAATGAATTGTATTTTATATTAGCATCCGTATTATTTCAACGCATCCTCTACTTGCTTTTCCACCTGCTTCATATCGGTTGTAGGTTCAAAGCGTTCTATAACTTTTCCATTGCGATCGACCAAGAACTTCGTGAAGTTCCACTGAATATCATCTTTCTTGCGCGGCTCTGCGTTGGCTTCGTTGTAGAGCTTCTCCATGACAGCGGCGAGCTTCTCGTCATATCCGCCCTTACAGCCCTTCTGTTCCTTTAGCCATGTGTAAAGTGGCAGCTCATTGGCCCCATTCACGTCACTCTTCTTAAACTGTGGAAAGTCCGCACCGAACTTGACCGTACAAAATTCTTTTATTTCCTCATCGGAGCCTGGTGCCTGGTGCCCGAACTGATTGCAAGGAATGTCAAGAATCTCAAGTCCCTGATCCTTCAAGCGATGGTACATCGCCTCCAGATCCTCATACTGTGGAGTGAATCCGCAACCTGTGGCAGTGTTGACAATAAGCAGAACCTTTCCTTTGTACTGCGCAAGACTAACATCTTTGCCTTGCTTGTCCTTTAAACTGAAATCATAAACCGTCTTCATTATCTTTTCTGTATTTTGCGCCATGCCGGCGATCATAAATGTCAACAGCACGGCAAATGTCATTATATTCTTCATTGCAATTTATCGCTCAAAGTGTCGAGCCTATTCAAGGGCAAAAGTACCAAAAAAACATGATTCGGCAAAATGTTTTAGAAGAATATTCGTCAGATAGTTGATGGATTTAGTTTCAACAACGTACCATCATGCAATTGATATCTGTATTTATCCGCCGCCCTGCACTTGTTGCCACGCATTTTTTTATTCTTCAGCTTATTGCCATTCTTCAGCTTATTGCCATGTTTGCGTTCTTATACCGCAATCCATTTATTTCATAGCGTCTTTGCCATTTCGTTCAGCCTTGGCTGAACGATGGATGAAACACGTTTCAACCGCAAAGACATGCTGTTTCGTT
>CAZHZH010000051.1:0-20570 GCA_964537205.1 uncultured Bacteroidaceae bacterium | reverse complement strand
GTATCCAACTGTTGCTTGTTCGCTATTTGAGGCCTACCACAGCCCAACCTGTGAACAAGCAAAGAGATCCTCACGCTGTTTGGTATACTTTACACCCATACAGTGTGCATGAGGACCATATTGTCCTCAGCACGCCGTGGTGGTAATTATATATACCCACCCGTAGCATCCCATTCTGCTATGTTCTTGACAGGTTATCTGATTGTGGTAGTTTCAAATAGCCAAAAACAAAGCGTCAGTGACGCATTCTAATTGTAGCCAGCACTAATAGCAGCCGCATTCATTATTAGAAGTTGGACATGCCAATTATGCATTGTATGCAAAGTTAAGCATTATTTATGAGAATCACTTTGTTCCGAGGAAAAAAATTTATGTTGAATGCAAAGATTTGATTACATTTGTGGCTTATGTTGCAGAAGCGAGAGGGGGTATTGGCTGTCAAAGCCTCCCATATATTTTATCACGCTTACACGTTAACTATAAGCGCCTCATGGGAAACTTTGCTGTATCTGTTTGAAAGGGAGTCTGCCATAAAAGCAAAAAGAACCACGATGTATCGCAGTTCTTTCGTTTTTACGTGTCTCCTTGTTGTTATTTACGGAGACCGAGAGCCTTGACAATTGTACGATAACGTTCAATGTCCTTGCGCTTTAAGTATGCCAACATATTGCGACGCCGGCCTACAAGCTTTACAAGAGCTCTGTTTGTGCTATAATCTTTGTGATTGGCCTTTACATGTTCGGTCAAACGGTCGATACGGTATGAGAACAATGCTATCTGGCTCTCGCACGAACCAGTATCAGTGTTGGACTTTCCGTACTGACTAAAGATCTCTTGCTTCTTAGCTGAATCTAAGTACATAATTAATATATAAATTTATAATGTTATGAAAAGCGAGTGCAAAGGTAAGAATAAAAATTTTTATTGCAATTGTTTTATGTGCTTTTTTGTTGATAAATTTAATATTCTACGGAATAAAATGGAATTTAGGCATGGTCTGGTTGCATTGTGTATTTGCGACATAGACATTATTGGGGGCGTAAGCTTATTATGTGAGAGTAATTGTTTCTGCGCGGGGCTACCTAAGTTCTTTTATTACATTCTCTGCCAGATAACGCGCTCCTATGTCGTTGGGATGTAAAAGATCACCAGTTTCGTGTGTGGGTATGTTATAACGGAAAGGAAATGCCTCCGACCCATTGCCTGTATTTTTCGAATTGTTGAAGACGAATGATAGTCTGCCTTCTTTATCCCAATTTATTGTTGGTATCCCGATGAGTTTTGAGGACTTTCGGATTTGATGGGCTTTTTCTATGAAGTCAAATGGTTTGTCTGTATGTCCATAATAAAGTCCGCTTGGTGTTATTACATATAGGCGTGCGTATGGGAATCGTTTATGTAGTTCGTCTGTGATGTATGCCAATGCACCGGCAAATGTCGTACGCTTTTTAGTCGCAATGCACTCCTCGTAATGATCTACAAAATGTTGTTGGTCTGGTGCGTCGTTTGTTCCTCCCTCAATGAGTACAATGTCGGGTTGCGCTCCAAGAGGAATCCTTTTAAGCTGATTGGCAATAGTGTTTGTGTTGCCCGGCCGTTCCTTCAGTGTGGCACTGATTTTTCCAAGATTCAGTAGTGTGACATCTGATAACTGCTCCAATTGTTTTGTCCACTTTCGCATCTCGCTATAACTATCTCCCAATATTAAGATTGTCCCTAAGCGCGGTCGTGTTTGACTCCAGATGAAGTCATAGCGTCGTACTGTGTTGTAGTCTTCTACGAATGGTATGCAGAACATGTTCGCTATTGTCTTCAATTGGTTGATTTTTATGGAGTCTGTACCATGTGCCGTGTTGCCATATGACAATGGTGATAGAATGAAAATGCGCGCATTTGGGACTTGTTCGCGAAGATATAGGACGATGCGGTACATTGCGCCTGCGAAATTGGAGTTGGTTATCTTCCGGCTGTCTTTCGACACGGCAATGTTCTTTGTACGCGGCATGGTCCCAGTAATTGTGCATACTTTGCCATAAGGGTAATCAAATAGAGTCTGCTCGTATGCCTCATATTGCTGGTCGCTATCGGGAGAGTCATTACAGCCCAACTGCAAGAACACTACATTGGGATTGCGCTCTGCCAGGCTCTTGTCCGACAAAATTCTTTGGACATCCTCCGACATTCCTTTGCTTGCTGTCAGCCTGCATCCATGACACGACGTAATGTGCAGTACGTTCAACTCGCCATCGTTTGTCAGACACCATCTCCATGAACTTTCAACTTGTTTGTTATCGGATATGATGATTGCGGTTCCCTTCGCGAACATTGCCAGGGATGTTGCTATTGTGATAAAGAGTACAATGATTCGTCTCATATTAAAGGTTTAGAGTTGGTTGACACTTGTTTGTTCCACCTTCCGCTCATCCACGGCACACGTTCTACACATGGTACTAACAGGGTACATGTAAGGAAGAGGAATATTAAAAGAGTAATACAAATGGCCCAATCGTGTTTGTAATGGCCAATTGCGATCTTGTGCGCATATACGAAAAGCAGTAATAGAGGATAGTGTGATACGAAGTACACCATACTATGCTCGCCTATATAGTTGATAACCGGAATGCGTCTTTGTGGCAACTTATGAAGCAAGCCGGACAGACCGCATAAGATGCATACAGTGTTGCACAATATGCCAGCCAGGCTGCCGTCCCACGTGTTTGTACTCATTGTATACTCGCCATGCATGTATATGTTGCCGATTATGAAGATTAATATCAGTATTGAAGAGACGCCAATGACAATACTCCGGTCCAATTCTTTCATTACGACTTTCCACAAATGGCCGAGATAGAAAAAAAACACCCCCATAAACACATTGTCAAGACTTAGCCATAGCGGACTTCCCTTTGTGTAAAGCCAATAAGAGATAAAGGGGAAGGCAATGACTATTAAGTTCAAGTGTTTCACTTTTTGAATGAAATGCACAATGAGGTATGTTACGAAAAAAGACATCAAAAACCAACATGGACTGTTGCCATAGCTATGACTTGTCTCCCATAAGTGTGATAGCCGGAATCCTTCCATCTTCCCGTTCGCATTGACTTCTGGAAATAACGACAGTGTGCCAAAATACACGCAAGCACCGATAATGCTCCAAATTACATAGGGGACGAAAAGACGTTTTGTGCGATCCTTGCAGTATTGCAATACATTGCCGCTCACCGACTTGTTGAAATAGCCTGCCTTAAAAAAGAAAAAGCACATAAAGAAGAAAGTCCAACCCATTAAATCATACCATGTGATACCGGCTATGTTATAATTACGTAATCCGCACATGGCTATTGCATGGTTGCATATCATCCGGATTATACATAATCCGCACAGGAAATCGAATGTATGGTCACGCGCTTTCAATGTTTCTTCTTGATTAAAAAACCTATATACTCCATCATTATTTTACGCTCGGCTATGAATGAGAGTGCGACATATATGATTGCGGCGATGACAATGCGTGAGACAATCTTCACGACATTATTTTCTATCGCGGTTGTCGCAAGACATGTCGCCGCCATGGTGACCATTGTGATGAGGAGGAATGGGATAATGTCTTTTGCTACGGCAACGAAACGTAATCCGATTTCCCTCCGTACGAAATAATGCCATACCGCAGTCCAGCTGATAACAATCACTACATAAAACAATACCATCAGTTGTAATCCTTTGCATCCAAATAATTCAAGCGCAAAATATTGCACGACAAATACGTCCAATAATATCAGGATGCTTTGACACATGGTGTTCCACATGAAGATGTCGGACTTGCCTCTGCTGATTAGGAAGTTTGAATAGAGAGTGGCTATAGGTAGGAACGCTCCTCCAATACACAGCGTACGCAAGAATGGTACGGTTGGCATCCATTTGGATGGGAACAATGAAATGAATTCCTCTGATACCATACTGAGACCGAACATGAGAGGAAAGGCGACAAACACGGTAAAGCACAGCATTTTGCGAAACACCCTCTGCAATCGGTATTTGTCGTCGCCTACTTGCACGAACATTGGCTGGGCGACTTTTTGAACCATGTCGGAAATGACAGAGCTGCCCATTAAGTTCCATTTGTTCGCCTGTGAATAATACCCTATCTCCCGTTTTAAGTAGTACTTGCCGAGAATGGCTTCAAAGGCATATTTATTGATATTGTTGAATACGTTTGTTATAAGTAGTTTACAGCTGAACCCAAACATCTCCTTAATAGGCTTGAAACTGATGTTGAACGATGGTCGCCAGCCCGAAAAGTGCCAACTCAATATGGATACAAGGGTTACGTATACAATAGGTTGTGTTGCAATACTCCAATAGCGAAATCCGCATAGGGCCATGGAGATACCAACTATTCCTGAGACAAGCAAGGCCAAAGAAGTGCAAATGGTCTGTTCTTTAACTTTTAATTGTTTGAACAATATTGCACGTGGAGTTATGGAAAAACTGGCGAAAAAGAAACCAAGGAAGGCGTAACGTGAAAGCCATACAAGACGGTTGTCGTTGTTGTATTCGGCAATGAGTGGAGCGCAGAACCATAATATGATATATATTATCGCACTGGTAAGGATATTGAACCAAAATACAGAGTTGTAGTCGTTATGAGTCGGATTCCTCTTGTTTGTAAGCGCCGAAACAAAGCCGCTGTCTTGAAGCGAGGCCGCTATTGACGAGAAAATAGCGAGTACTGCTGTCATTCCATAGTCGCCAGGATCGAGAATTGCCATCAGAACTACTCCGAAAATTGCGTTTAAGACCTGTGTGAGACCGCTGTTCATAGCCCCCCACAACAAACCTTTTGCTGTTTTCTCTTTTAACGAAGGTGTTTTATGGTCTTGTCCCATCCTGCTACGCTACTTGTATGTCAGTCATTAATGGTTGTTCACGTTGATTGCAATTCCATTGTATGATATTCTGTACCTGTACAGTCCCCTATATTCTTTCGACTCGTCTGAGACTGTCAAGATCCATCCGTAATTATTTAGGTCGTATGAGTTTCCGCAGTGGGCGCACTGGGCTGTCCCGTTATCGCTGAGTGTCAGCCGATAACTTTGCCTGTCGCAGTTGGGGCAAGCTAAATCGTAGGCCACTATATCGAGACCGTCAGACATGTTGGGGGTTGAACTTGTACCTACAATGAGTCCGCCCAGTCCGAACTCAAATTCGCTGTATCCAACTTGTGAAAGTGAATAATCGTGGCTTCCCAATGAGTTGGCTATACGGATTTTGCCATTTACAGGACGTATGGAAACAAATTGTCCGGGATTTCCCATGGCTTGATACAGTTCGGTGCTTCCTGCTACTTCATAGTAGAAACGCACGGGATATTTTGTGGAATATGTGCTGCTGATATCATCCTTGCATGCCGTCAGTCCGAGGACGCACAAAAACATGAATATAGTTTTCTTCATATTATATTAGAACGAAAGTACGGGGTCATTTATTATTGTATTGATTTGCGAAAGTTCTTCATCGGTGAATTCGCAGTTTTCCAAAGACTGGATGTTGGACTGCAATTGGTTGACAGAGGATGTTCCGAGGATTACGCTTGTCACCCTCTTGTCATCAAGCACCCATGCGAGTGCCATTTGTGACAACGTCTGCCCTCTTCTGTCTGCAATTTTGCCAAGTCTAATTGCCGCATCAACTCGTTCAAGGGTAACTTGTGACAGTTGTAGGAATCCGGAACTCTTTGCCGCCCTGCTGTTAGGTGGTATGCCTTTATTGTATTTTCCTGTAAGCAGACCTTGTGCGAGGGGGGAGAAGCAAATTATGCCCGAACCGTTTTCAACTGCACAGTCGAAATTGTTGTTCTTAGCTTTCAAGTCAAACATGGAACATCTGTACTGACTGATTAGGCATGGCACTTTTGCCTCCCTAAGTATATTATATGCCTGTTGTTGCTTGTCGGCTGGATATTTTGATATTCCAACGTACAGAGCCTTCCCCTGGCGCACCAAGTCAATAAGTGCTTGCATGGTTTCTTCTATTGGCGTTTCAGGGTCATAGCGGTGAGTATAGAATACATCAAAATAATCCAGTTGTGTGCGTTTGAGACTTTGGTCACACGAGGCTATTATGTTTTTTCTCGACGAGCCTGTGCCATATACACCTTGCCACATGTCGTGTCCTGCCTTGCTTGAGATGAAAAGCTCGTCTCGATGCGGAAGAAGGTCACGCATCATAATGCGCCCGAATGTCTGTTCAGCACTGCCGGGAGGCGGACCATAGTTGTTTGCTAAATCGAAATGACAAATTCCGTTTTCGAAGGCGGTGAGAACCATTTCACGCGAAGTACTGAAATCGTCAATACCTCCGAAGTTGTGCCATAAGCCCAATGACAGTACTGGCAGCTTTATTCCACTATTTCCACAACGCCTGTATTGCATCGTCTACGTGTTTAAAGTCGAATCCTTCGATGGTTTTATGCATTAGGTCTGTGATTTTGTCGTTGCACAAATTGCCTATGCTGCCTTCGTGGGTATGATGAATGTTCTTGTTTGGGGTGAATTTGCCTGCCTCTATATCAAGACCTACCTTCTTGTAGGCGTCTCGGAATGGCATCCCTTTATTTGTCAAGCGGTTGACCTCTTCCACACTGAACATGTTGTCGTAAATCGGGTTGTCCAAAATATGCTCATTTACCTTCATGCGGTTTATAATGTACGCGGTCATGTTCAGGCAGTCGCGCAATTCGTCGAATGACGGCAGGAATACTTCCTTTATAATTTGCAGGTCGCGGAAATATCCGCTTGGCAAATTGTTCATTATCATCATGATTGTTTGTGGAAGAGCTTGTATTTTATTACATTTTGCCCTTGTTAGTTCAAACACGTCAGGATTCTTTTTGTGTGGCATTATGCTGGATCCTGTCGTGCATTCATCGGGAAGTTTTATAAATCCGAAGTTTTGGCTATTGAACAAACAGGCGTCGAATGCCAGTTTTGCGAGGGTTCCTGCTACACTTGCCATTGAGAAGGCGACATTGCGTTCTACTTTTCCACGTCCCATCTGCGCATATACCACGTTGTAGTCCATCGAGTCAAACCCCAAAAGGTCAGTTGTCATTTGTCGGTTTAGTGGAAATGAACTTCCATAGCCGGCTGCTGAACCTAACGGATTGCGGTTGGTGATTTTCCATGCGGCAAGCAAATATTGCATGTCGTCTACCAAACTCTCTGCATACGCTCCGAACCATAGTCCGAACGATGATGGCATTGCAACCTGCAAATGGGTGTATCCTGGCATAAGGATGTTTTTGTATTCTTCGCTTTTCGCTATAAGCTCATCGAAAAGTATCTCTACCAAGTTTACGATCTCATGCAGTTTGTCACGAATAAAGAGTTTCAAATCAACCAGCACTTGGTCGTTGCGTGAACGTCCTGAGTGAATTTTCTTTCCCACGTCACCCAATTTCCTCGTAAGCATGAGTTCCACTTGCGAGTGAATGTCTTCAACACCATCTTCAATGACGAACTTTTCGTCTGCCGCCTGTTTGTAAATAGTCTTTAACTCAACTAATAGCTTGTCGAGCTCATCCTTGGTCAATAGTCCAATGGACTCAAGCATGGTTATGTGAGCGATGGATCCCAAGACATCATACTTTGCAAGGTATAGATCCATCTCTCGGTCTTTCCCGATTGTGAATTTCTCAATTTCTTCGGTCATTTGGACGTTCTTCGTCCACAATTTGTCTTTACTCATACGGCAATGTGGCAAGCATGTCTGCTATTTTCTTTACTCCCTCTCTCAATGGCTTTTCTAACATTCCGCCGAGAAAAGGATTTACGTTTGTTTCAACTGTTATTTTCATCAAGCATGTGGTGTCGCTTGCTGGGAGCAATTGCACCCACATCGTGAATTTTACCGGTGTGTTTGTTGAAATGAATTTTATAGTCTTTGGAGGCTCACGATCAATGATTTGTATAGCCACCTTTCCTATCGGGTTTACATCCATGCTCACAGAATCTGTATTCAGCGTCATGGTGTCTAACGCTTTCCGCACACTATCGATTTTGTCTTCTGGAATATTTCCTTTCATGCGCTCCTGCACAGAAGGATCGTTAAACTTTTCTCTTATTCCTGCCATGTTGTTTAGATCGGCGATCTTTGCATATACGGTCTCCTGCGGGTAGTTTACCGTTTTAACTCCACTTTCAACTTTCATATCTTTAATTTGGTTATTAGTTATACTTGTTTTTATGTTTATCACATTATTTCTTCCAATTTGCAGGGTCTTTCCTCCACTCGTGTAGGGCGGGGATTTGCTCTGGAGTAATGTAGCCTGTTTTTAATGCCGTGTCGACCACCGCTTCATAGTTTGTAAGTGTTACTAATTTTACATCCGCTTCGTCGAATGCTTTCTTTGCCACATCAAAGCCATAAGTGTATGAGGCGACCATACCGACTACTTCTGCTCCGGCACTTCTGAGTGCCGCAACCGCTTTAAGGCTGCTTCCTCCAGTTGAAATCAAGTCTTCAACAACTATTACTTTCGCGCCTTTCTTGAGTTCGCCTTCTATAAGGTTTTCCAGTCCGTGGTCTTTGGGTTTTGACCTCACATATACAAAAGGGAGGTTAAGTGCGTCAGCTACAAGGGCTCCTTGCGCTATCGCGCCTGTCGCCACACCTGCCACATAGTCGGCTTGTGGGAATTGTTCCATTACAATGCGAGTCAGTTCGGTCTTAACGAAAGTGCGCAGGTCGGGAAAGGAAAGGGTCTTACGATTATCGCAATAGAATGGAGACAGCCAGCCTGACGCCCAGGTGAACGGGTCGTCTGGTTGTAACTTTATTGCTTTTACCTCAAGCAGCTTGCTTGCGAATAGTTTTTCCAATGAGTTCATGACTAATTTGTTTTTATCTGTTTTGCTTGCAAAGATAATGTAAATCCGTAGAATAACAAAGGAAATAATTGTTATTTAGCAGATGATGGATTCTATTTCATCTAATATGGAGAACAACTCTTCTCTTTTCTCTGCTCTGAGCATCTTAATACGGGTTTCCCTGAAATTAGGTATTCCCTTGAACAATGGGGAGGCTGCGAGATGGCGCCTTACATGCAGTATGCCGCTTAGTTCCCCCTTGGGGTTGCGGGCTATGCTGTCATTGATTTCACTTCGCAGCACGTCGAGTTTCCACTTGTTGGGAAGTTCCAGCTTTTCACCCGTGTCTAAATAGTGCCTTACTTCTTTGAAAATCCAAGGACAACCAAATGTCGCCCTGCCGATCATCACGGCGTCAACTCCATATCTGTCGAAACACTCCTTTGCGCGTTCTGGCGTTTTCACGTCGCCATTTCCTATTATAGGGATATACATCCTTGGATTGTTCTTCACTTCACCTATCAATGTCCAGTCGGCTTCACCGGCGTACATTTGACTTCGGGTTCTCCCATGGATGGTGATTGCTTTTATGCCACAATCTTGCAGGCGTTCGGCCAAATCGACGATGATCTTTGTCTCATTGTCCCAGCCTAACCTTGTTTTTACGGTCACAGGTGTATGTACGGCATTGACAACCGCCTTTGTTATTTCAAGCATTAGTGGAATGTTTTTCAACATGCCTGCGCCAGCCCCTTTTCCTGCCACTTTCTTTACTGGGCAGCCGAAGTTTAAATCGATCACGTTGGGGTGTGATGTATTTTCGATTATCTTTGCCGATTCTACCATGCTTTCCACATCCCGGCCGTATATTTGCACCCCAACGGGACGTTCCTCGTCGCTCACCTCGACTTTTTGCAATGATCTGTTAACTGAGCGTACCAATGCGTCTGAGCTTACGAATTCTGAAAACACCATCGATGCGCCGAACTCCTTACAAAGCAATCGGAATGCTTGATCGGTCACATCTTCCATCGGAGCAAGGAGGATTGGCCGGTAACCAAATTCAATATTACCAATATTCATCGTTTCTTTCGTCTTTTGTCGGTCAAGAAAAACTCACAACTCACAGTCATACAAGAAAGTGTTGACCCGCATACCCCAAACTGATAACGGAGAGTTTTACATCACCGGCCTTTGCCATTTCTTTTCCGCAAGAGATAATGGTTGAGCCTGTCGTTATCACATCGTCAACGAGGAGGACATGCTTGCCATGAACCAGTTCGGGCTTCACGAGTTGGAATATTCCTTCTACATTTGTCTTCCTGTCGTCAATGCCCTTGCGTGTTTGGGTCGAATTGTTTATGATTCGTCTGATGGTTCCGTTGATTACGGGTATTCCGGTCGCCTTGCTTATTCCTCTTGCGATATACTCACTTTGATTGTAACCTCGCTTCATCTTTCGCTTCCAATGTAGCGGAATAGGCGCGATAAAGTCTATTCCATCGAAAAAACCTGCGTCTTTAGCCTCATTTGCCATGATTTCCGCCATTTCTTCGCCCACTTCGGGATTGCAGAAATATTTTGCTTGATAGATCGACAGATGCGATTCTATCGAATCGTAAAAGAAGAAAGAGGTCGCACGTTCAATGGGAATGAACGTCCAGAATAATTTTTCTATTGGATTCTCCTTCATGAGATGGGCGTTGGTCTTTGGCAAGTTACACAAGCAGTTTAGGCAGATTCTTGATTCTGTCTTTGCAAGCCGTTCTCCACACACTGGGCAATAGCGTGGAAACAGGAAGTCAAATATGTCGGATGGCAGCGTCTTGATGTCCATGTGGCTCTTATGATAAGTAGTTACAAGTTTCTTTTGCTTCTTTGTGATACAATGCCTTTCAAATGGTCAATCGTCATTGAAATCTGTGTGCAACACCTTATTAATATAATCAACGCTAAAGCCCCTCGACACTGCGAACCTGAAAAGCTTTCCATTTATCTCATACTCAGAATTACCTTTTATGGTCTTCCTCTTCGTTTCGATTATTCTGCCAAGTTCTTCCATATATGCATCGTCTGTAATTTCTGTCTTTGCACTGTCGACCACATCCTGGTCGATGCCTTTAAGCCTTAATTCACGCTCTATCTTCAACAGCCCCCAATGATTGTACCTGAATTTGTCACGGACGAATGCGTGGGCATACCGCTTTTCATTTATGTAGTTGTCTTTTTGTAAGCGTTCCAAAATCTTATTCTGAACAACTTCAGAAAGGCCCCACTTTGCCATCATCCTTTTTATGTCTGACTTACAATATTCTGTAGTGGCGCACTTTGCCGACAGGTTGATAAGGGCTTTCTCTTCTGTCATCTGTTTCTTAACAAGCATCCGGTAACTATTCTATCGTTGTTATACATGTCTTTGTCTATATTTACATCAACAAGTCCGTTGTCCGCCATCTCATTTGCGACCTCCTTGCCATAAAGACGGTTTATCTCAAATGCGAGCATCCCTCCGTCCCTTAAGGCCTTTGTCGCATATTGTGTGATGGCTTTGTAATACAACAGTGGATTGTCATCTGGCACAAATAGTGCTTCTTGTGGCTCGTAGTCTAATACGTTCGGATTCATGCCGTCTCGTTCTACATAGCGTATATATGGCGGGTTCGATACAATGACATCGTATGTATCAAGTGGTGGAACGGCACGGAGGATGTCAGTCTGTTCAAATTTCACGCTGACCGACAGTTTGTTTGCGTTCGCTTGTGCCACTTCAAGTGCTTTTGCTGATATGTCAATTGCCGTTACATTGGCTTCTGGTATGGTTTTCTTTAATGCCAGGGCAATGCAACCACTTCCACATCCTATATCAAGTATGTCCTTTTTGCGGTTGTCTTTTTGCTTTATGAAGCGTACAACCGCATCAACGAGGCATTCTGTTTCAGGGCGAGGAATCAGAACGTTGTTGTTTACAACGAACGTCAAACCATAGAAGTCCGCCTCACCAACGACATACTGTATTGGTTCGTTCTGTTGCAGGCGTTCCACTTTCCGCGCCAACTCGTCTCTCTCTTCTGCTGTCAACTCATCGTCTTTGCCCATAAGCACATTAAGCTTTGAAAGTGCGAACGACTTCTCAAGCAGAAGGAACGTCACGGCCGCCGCCTCCTTGTCTTCGTACGCTTGCGACAACCGCTTGTTTATGTCATGAAATAGCTTGCCCATAGTTTTATTCCACAAAATTACAAAATATATTTGAATGGCACATGACAAACTGGCATATTTTCACAACGCCATGTCAGCGTTAAGCCGTTTGAATCCTCTTTGGCATGGCATTTGCTCTTCCCGAAAGTGAATTATGCTTTTCGTAATTAAAGCAAGTGAGAAGAATTAATCATATAAAATAAAGTAGATTATGAGTATTAAACCATTAGCAGACAGAGTATTGATTGCTCCTGCACCTGCAGAGACAAAGACTGTTGGCGGTATCATAATTCCTGATACTGCAAAGGAAAAACCCCTTCAGGGCGAGGTAGTAGCTGTCGGAAACGGCACTAAGGATGAAGAAATGGTATTGAAAGTAGGCGACAAGGTGTTGTATGGCAAATATGCCGGCACCGAGGTTGAATACGAAGGTACTAAATATCTTATTATGCGTCAGTCCGACGTTGTTGCAATTCTTTGTTAAACATTTAATTTAAAAACAGAAAAATTATGGCTAAGGAACTAAAATTTGATATAGACGCCCGCAAAGAACTTAAGAAGGGTGTAGACGCATTGGCTAATGCGGTGAAGGTAACACTTGGTCCAAAGGGACGCAATGTTATTCTTGAGAAGAAGTTTGGCGCACCTCAGATTACAAAGGATGGTGTCACAGTGGCAAAGGAGATAGAGCTTGCTGACGCATTTCAGAACACAGGGGCTCAATTGGTCAAGAGTGTCGCAAGCAAGACTGGCGATGATGCTGGTGACGGAACGACTACTGCCACCGTTTTGGCACAGGCTATTTGCAACGCCGGCTTGAAGAATGTCGCAGCTGGAGCCAACCCTATGGACTTGAAGCGCGGTATTGATAAGGCTGTCGCAAAAGTTGTGGAAAATATTAAGGAACAGAGCGAGCAGGTTAACGATAACTACGATAAGATCGAACAAGTCGCTACCGTTAGTGCGAACAACGATCAGGAGATCGGTAAGTTGATAGCTGACGCTATGAAGAAGGTTAGCAAGGATGGTGTAATCACCATTGAGGAAGCAAAGAGCCGTGACACTACGATTGGCGTAGTCGAGGGAATGCAATTCGATCGTGGTTACTTGTCTCCTTATTTCGTTACCGATACTGAGAAGATGGAATGCCAAATGGAGAATCCTCTTATCCTTATCTATGAGAAGAAGATCTCTAACATTAAGGAATTCCTTCCAATTCTTGAGCCTGCCGTACAAACGGGTCGTCCTCTTCTCGTAATTGCTGAGGATATCGATAGCGAGGCTTTGACCACACTGGTTGTCAATCGTCTGCGTGCGCAATTGAAGCTTTGTGCAGTCAAGGCGCCTGGTTTTGGCGACCGTCGCAAGGCAATGCTTGAGGATATAGCCATCCTTACAGGTGGTGTCGTTATCAGCGAAGACAAGGGATTGAAACTCGAGGAGGCAACGGTTGACATGCTTGGTAGTGCGGAGAAAGTCACTATTACTAAAGACAATACTACAATTGTTGGTGGTAAGGGTGAGAAGCAGAACATCAAGGATCGTGTAAACCAGATCAAAAACGAGATCAAGAACACGACATCCGACTATGATAAGGAGAAATTGCAGGAGCGTCTTGCCAAATTGTCGGGCGGTGTAGCCGTACTTTACGTCGGTGCCGCATCAGAGGTCGAGATGAAGGAAAAGAAAGACCGTGTTGATGATGCACTTTGTGCAACTCGTGCCGCTATCGAAGAAGGAACCGTAGTCGGTGGTGGTGTCGCCCTTATCCGTGCCATTGACGCACTTGAAGGCTTGGAGGGAGAAAACGCCGATGAGACTACAGGTATTGCAATCATACGCCGTGCGATCGAGGAACCTTTGCGTCAGATTGTTGAGAACGCCGGTGTTGAAAGCAGCGTAGTAGTTGAAAAAGTACGTAGTGGTAAAGGTGACTACGGATATAATGCGCGCAAGGACGCTTACGAGAATCTTCGTGAGAGTGGTATTATCGACCCTGCAAAGGTTACCCGTGTAGCTCTTGAAAACGCCGCTTCAATAGCTGGAATGTTGCTTACTACAGAATGCGTGGTATGTGACAAGAAGGAAGAGAAGCCGGAAATGCCTGCTGGATCACAGGGCATGGGAGGCATGATGTAAAAAACGCCGTTATCCTTAATAAATAATAAGGTGTAGGAATTTTGATATGAGCCCCGGAAGTTCGACAAGGAACTTTCGGGGTTCATGCATATCATAGCCAGCCATGTTCCGTATGCCTGTCAATTCGATTTTACGACTTTTCTGTAAACATCCATTAGTTTGTTTGCCAAAACAGTTGGATGAAAGTTTTCCATAGCGTATTTCCTCCCTCCTTCCGACATCTTGTCGCGCAACCTGTCATCGGATAGCAACTTTATCATTGCGTCGGCTATTTCTTCTGTGCTGTTTGGATCTACCGTAATGGAATAAGGTCCTCCGGCTTCTGGCAGACTGCTTACGTTGCTTGTGACAACCGGGCATCCACATAGTTGCGCCTCGACCACTGGCAGTCCGAATCCTTCGTAAAACGACGGATAAACGAAAGCGACCGCGTGTGAGTACATGCGCCTTAATTCCTTGTTGTCTACTGGGCCCATCCACTTAAAGAGGTGTCGCATGTTATGTTCTTCAATATATGCGGTGACGCGCCGCTTGTAACTGCCTCCGTCGCCAACCACTAAAAGTGGCA
The DNA here is from genome assembly GCA_964537205.1 of uncultured Bacteroidaceae bacterium. Classification (GTDB taxonomy): domain Bacteria; phylum Bacteroidota; class Bacteroidia; order Bacteroidales; family Bacteroidaceae; genus Colivivens. Next base: position 5,798 of record CAZHZH010000051.1, on the reverse strand, counting down.
ATTGCAACTCTTTGGGGAGACGTTCCATCGCCTTGACGATTCCTAATAGGTTTTTCCTCGAATTGATCGAACCTACGTACAGCATGTATGGCTGGCTGAGTTCCTCGGGTATGTCGTCGTCAACCTTGTAGTCCTCATAGTAAATAGGAGTGACAGGCTGGTAAACTACATCAATTTTGTCCGCCCGGACGCCATAGAACTTCATTATGTCTTGTTTGGTACATTCGCTTATTGCTATAATCCGGTCAGAATGCCCGCATGCATACCTCCACTTCATGTCGTAAATGAGTCGGTCGATCCTGTGGTACATGTCGGGAAATGTTTTAAAGGCGACATCGTGAATTGTCACTACCGAGGGAATTCCGGAGGATGATATTCCAACAGGAAGTTCGTTGCTTAGTCCGTGAAACAAGTCAACCCCGTCGCGTTTGAGGTCGTTTACAATACTGCCCGACCTCCACAAGCTACCGCGTATTATGCCGTGTGGCTTCTCAGTGATGCAGCATTTATTTTTCAAATAGGGTGCTGTTACTGCGTTGCGGCGAATCGACGGAGTGTAGAGAATGTATTGATCCTCTGGAAAAGCCGTGGTCAGTATGTCGATTGTAGTGCGGCTGTGATTTCCGAGTCCTGTGAAGTTGTTGTACAGTCTTTTTGCGTCAAAACCTATTTTCATAATTAGCGATCTTCGGCTTGTTGGTTGTCGTATGCGTTTTTTGAATGCCAAGTTGGGCACACATATTCACTTGACAAAGGTAATAGAATAAAATGAAACAAGCAAAAAGATGTATTGAAAGTTTGATATTTGCCCAACATTCGCTATCTTCGCATCCTCAAAATAAATGATATCGTATGAGCCGAATACTGATTACACTATTATTTTCCTTAGTCTCAGCCGCCGCTTCTTTCGCACAATTCGACTATATCAATATTTCTTTCATGGGGAGTAACGACAAACTGCCCGTGGGGGATATCACCCAGGTGTTCCAAGACTCCGAAGGGTTTATCTGGTATGGGACAAACGATGGACTGTGCCGTGATGACGGCTATGACATCCATATATTCAAGAAAAACGTCTTCAATCCGAAGATGCCCGACATCAACACTGTATACAGCATAGCGGAAGACAAGTCGGGTCATTTGTGGGTCGGCACCGCGAACGGCTTGATGAGGCTGGACAAACGCACGTTTGACATGTTATGGGTTGGAGACAAAGAGCTCCGCGCCTCTGTGGTGAATTACCTCTTGAGCAGTGCCGACGGCACGATTTGGGCCATGGGCACCAAGCACCTTTATCATATAAGTCCGGATGCCCGGATTCTGAAGAAGTACAAAGTGCCGGAAGGTATATCTTGCATTTATGAGGACAGCAAACAACGCCTGTTCGTTTCCCGCAATGGTTATGGCCTTATGTGCAAACGCGCCGACAATGATAAGTTCCAACTTTTGGCACCGTTTGCCCAGGTTTCAATAATGATAGAGGATTCCGTCCATCAATGCTATTGGCTTTGCGACCGCTTTCAAGGCTTTTATAAGTACGTGGAAAAGGGGGATGGCAGAAAAGGCGTGCTGATACCGCAGACTCATACAGGATTGGAGCCGGGCAACTTCATTACGCATATTGTCCAGGACGATCATTACCACTACTTGTGGACGTTGTCTTATTACAACGGGTTGTTGGTCTACCTGGTTGGTGAAAACGGAGAATTAGAGAAAGTGCAGACAGGTCCGTTTTTGCCTGCGTCGAATCACATATTATACAGTATCATGAAGTCGTATAACGGACATTTGTGGATAACGGGGTTTGACATGTATGGCTTTATCATTAACCTTGACAAACAGAGTTCTCATTTCGACCCGTTGGACGAGCTGAGGAGGATGAACAATTTCAGTCCCGCCGTTACGGCTATATTTCGTGACGATGACGGCATATTCTGGCTGATGCAAAAAAGGAATGATCTGTACTTGTATAATTCGGAGGCAAGGACTTGTGTGTCTGCCACGGAGAATTCCGCTGATGGCTTGCCGCTGTATACGACCGAACAGTTGTGCGCTTCGCACAGGAAAAACTATGTGTGGGCGAATTTGGGAGGTTCGTCAGCCTGCCTGCTGGAACGACGTGGCATGCAGGTGAGGCTCGTGGATAAGGTTCAGCTGTCCGACTATGGTATAAAGATAGGGTCTATAAGCCATTTGTATGAGGACTCAAAGTCAAATCTGTGGATTGGTACCACTGGCGGAATCTGCGTGCTGAGGAACAACACTCACAACATAGAGCTTGTCTCAGGGTCAGTGGGCGAGATTTCTGATATAGCGGAGTCTCATGACGGCACACTCTGGTGTACAGTGCGTGACAAGGGGCTGATTAAAGTGGACAAGCGCGGAAAGATCACCCTTTTCACCCTTCCGCTCGACCTCACTACGGTCGCCATGACTTCTGACGGCATATTGTGGGTAGGCTGTCGCGAAGGACGTATATACCGTTTTGATGAGACGCAGAAAGACGGAGACAAATTCGCCGATTATACCCAGCATTGCGGAATTGGATCAGAGAATATCGGCAAGATCATTGCCGACTGCTTCGACCACCTTTGGATCATCACCAGCCAGCAAGTGAAAGAATACAACCCTGCGAACATGGCGTTCCGTATGATTTCCGCATTCGACCGCCCTGTCCGTATCATGCGTTTCCTGCCTCAGTCTGCGTTTGTAGACCAGTCGGACAACCAAATATACATTGGCGGCGTGCCTGGGTTCATCTCGGTATACCCGTCTGGCACGCTTGAGAATGTGTCCAAGAAAGCAAAGGTACAAATTACCGACGTGTGGATGAACGGGCAGTCTGTATGGTTTGAAAGCTCCAACCATAAGAACGCAGGCGAATTGACCGTATCGCCCGACGACCACAATATCAGCTTCTTCTTCTCCTCACTCGACTTCGGCAACATAAAAAACATACGCTACTCATATAAGCTTGAGGGGGTTGATGACGAATGGACCGATATTGACGGGGGGAACAACGTAGCCGTATACAACCGCCTGCCCAAAGGAAAGTTCGTTTTCAAGGTCAAGGCCACCGACGCCAACGGGCTCTGGTGCGACGACATCACGGAGCTTACGATAGTCCGCACTCCCGCTTGGTACGAGTCCGACTTGGCTTATTTCGTCTATGTGGTGTTGATAATCGTCATGGTGTGCATGATACTTCGATGGTATAAGAGGCGGCTCGACGACAAGAACCAGAAGATTTTGAATGAGAACATCGTACAGGTCAAAATGGTGTACTTCACGAGCATTTCCCACGAGCTGCTTACACCTCTGACCATCATCAAGTGCATCTCCGATGAAGTAACGTTTGAAAATGATGAGAACAAACACAAGGTGGAGCTCATCAAGGCCAACGTAGAACGCCTGAGGCGGCTGTTCCAACAGGTCCTCGACTTTCGCAAGGTGGAAAGCAAGAGCATGAAATTGTATGTCGAGGAAGGGAACATCACCGCTTTTCTGCAGGCGCTCTGCAAAGAGAGTTTCGAACCATTGGCGCGAAACAAGGAAATCCAATTCCTCGCCACATTCCCTATTGCCGACATCATCGGGTACTTCGACCGCGACAAGCTTGAGAAGATATTGTTCAACCTCGTGTCGAACGCTTTCAAGTACACTCCGAGCGGACGTTCTGTCACACTAAGCGCCAGGCTATTGCCCGACAACCATTTGTGGCTGAGCGTGAAGGACGAAGGCGTGGGCATCGACCCGAGGGAGCAAAAGTTCATATTCAACCGCTTCTATTCTTCAAAGAAAAACAATAACGCCATATCCAACGGCATCGGACTCTCGCTTACAAAGGATTTCGTCGAGTTGCACCACGGCGCCATAACTGTTGAAAGCCAGCCAGGCAAAGGGGCGGAATTCATTGTCGATTTGCCGGTGAACAAGGAGAGCTTCACTGCTGACGAGATAAAGGAGGCGGTGCAAGACGAGCAGATAGAGATGTTCAAGGAGTCGCACGACAAGCTTCGGGAGCCTGCGGCTGTTGACAAGGATAAGGAGAACCTGCTGATTGTCGAGGACAATCTCGAACTCTTGTCTGTCATGCAAAGCGTGCTGTCGAGAAAATACAACGTGGTTGTGGCAACAAACGGCTATGAGGCTCTCGACATCATACACAGGGAGAACATACAGATCGTCATAAGCGACATCAGCATGCCTAAGATGGATGGAATAGAGTTGTGCAGGCGTATAAAGCAGGACATCAATACGAGTCATCTCATATTCGTCCTGTTGACTGCGCGCATCAACAACCAGTCGCAGATTGAGGCGTACAACGCTGGAGCCGACGCGTACCTCACCAAACCTTTCGATACGGAGGTGCTGCTCACCCTGCTTGCCAACTTGAAAACGCAACGTGAGTACAAGCAGCAGGAGTTCTTGAAAAACACACAGGAAAACGATGTGAGCGAATTGCAGATAAGCGAGATTGACAAAGAGTTCGTCAACTCCGCCATCAACATCGTGGAGAGCAACCTCGACAATCCGCAGCTCGACGTGGAGTTCCTTGCAAGCGAGATGAACATGAGCCGTTCCACCCTCTCGCGCAAGCTGAAGGCGGTGACTGGCCAGACACCGTTCGAGTTTATAAAAAGCCTGCGGCTGAAGTTCGCCTACAGGATGCTCCAAAGCCACAAGAAGACTGTCGCTGAAGTGATGGAGCGTGTTGGGTATATGGACCACAGGACGTTCACGCAGTCGTTCAAGGACATGTTCGGAATACTTCCAAGTGAGTTGAAGTAACTGCAGTGTAATGACGATTTAACCCAAATCGGTCATTAGCGTTATGATGATAACAACTATATTTCCAGAGCAGATGTTTTTACGGTTTGAGGGCGCAATGGGGTTCCATTGTAACCGAAAAACGAGAAAATAGTTGACAAAAAGAGAGTTTGTTAGGGCGTAACAGCCTAATGACCGATTTGGGTTTAACTACCATGTAATGTTTTCGCAATCTTATCCTTACACTTTTCATGAACGGATGGCTTATGGAATACATGGTAATTATTGCGTCGGGCTCATGTTGCTAAAGAACAACCGCACTCCGAATGCGTGCTATTACGAAGCTACCGCTTGTACTTCCATTCAACTATGGTTTTTTCCTTGGTAGAGAAGCTGACACCAACCTTGAACACCTTCCGCCCGTCGGACTTGTAAGGCAGGGCGTAGTCACGGCTGTCGATCTGCGCGAGGGCGTCGTCCGCACCCTTGTCGAGCTTCAGCTCCATGACGAACACGGAGTCCTTGGTGCTTACCACGAGGTCCACACGGCCCTTGGCCGTGCGCACCTCAGCGCGTATCGTGAAGTTCAGAGTCACGAACACCGTGTAGAGTATCGCCTGGTAGTAGTCCTCGCGGTTGTGGTGGATGTCGTAGGGAAAACCTGCAAGGAACACCCGCAACGCCTCCATCGCGCCGTCGATGTCGTCGGCGCGCATGCACCGGCTGAAACTGACACCAAACGACGTACGGGTAAGGCCGTAGTCGGGCGCGATATAATTCAGCATACTGCGGTTGAAGCCCTCACGTACTTCCTCGTTGGGGAAGCCGAGTGTGAACGCGCCATACTCATAGCCCTTGATGGTTATGTACCCGCTTTGATAAAGCACGGGGACGGGGTCGGCGATGTGTTCTGTCGGCGTATCAAACTGGTCGCTTGTCACTACGACGTTTTCCAACTGAGGAAGCAGGATGTCGCGTCGCTCCATAAGTTCCAACAGGAACGTGGGCGTGCCGGTGGCGAACCAATA